>NZ_JBRREI010000058.1:0-28386 GCF_056760195.1 Stenotrophomonas sp. STEN020 | reverse complement strand
ACCCCCACCCCCCGCGGTGGGTGGTTTGTCGTTGTTTACATAAAACAACAAACCCCGCCCCACCCCGTGGTTTTTTTATTGGGCGGGCCCCCCCCCGCCCCGGCACTACGCTTTGAGCCCCTCTCCCGCTCGCGGGAGAGGGGTTGGGGTGAGGGCGGCTTTTCGGCTGGTAAAGCCCCTTGCCGAGCATGGCTCGGCACTACAGGAGGGGCTTTCAGGCCTTCATGCTGCCGGTATCGATATAACGCTGATGCCAGGACAGGGCTTCCGGCAACAGGTGCGGCGTGTGCTTGCCGTAGCTGTCGCGGCAGGCGCGGTCGAAGTAATCGTTGAGCTGGTCGCGGTAATCCGGGTGCGCACAGTTGTCGATCACCTGGCGCGCACGTGCACGCGGCGGCAGGCCGCGCAGATCGGCCAGGCCCTGCTCGGTGACGATGATCGAGACATCGTGCTCGGTGTGGTCCACATGGCTGACCATCGGCACGATGGCCGAGATCGAACCGCCCTTGGCCATCGACGGGCTCAGGAAGGTGGACAGGAAGCCGTTGCGAGTGAAGTCACCGGAACCGCCGATGCCGTTCATGATGCGGCTGCCCATTACATGGGTGGAATTGACGTTGCCGTACAGGTCGGTCTCGATCATGCCGTTCATGCCGATGCAGCCGAGGCGGCGCACCAGTTCCGGATGATTGGAGATCTCCTGCGTGCGCATGATGATGCGCTCGCGGTAGAACTTGATGTTGCGCTTGAACTCCTCGTTCGCCTCCGGGCTCAGCGCGAAGCCAGTACACGAGGCGTACTCGAGCACACCGGACTTGAGCAGATCCAGCATGCCGTCCTGGATCACCTCGGTGAACGAGGTCAGGCCGCGCAGGCCGCTTTCAGCCAGACCGGCCAGCACCGCATTTGGAATATTGCCCACACCCGACTGCAGTGGCAGCAGGTTGGCCGGCAGGCGGCCCTTGGCCACTTCGTGCTTGAGGAATTCGATCAGGTAGCCGGCAATCTGGCGGCTGTCCTCATCGATCGGCTTGAACGGGCTGTTGCGGTCCGGTCCATTGGTGCGCACCACCGCCACGATCTTGTCCGGGTCCACGCTGAGCGTGGCCTGGCCGATGCGATCGTTGGCGTGGATCAGCGGGATCGGCTTGCGGTGCGGCGGCAGCGCGGTGCCGTAGTAGATGTCATGCATGCCCTCGATATCCGCGGGCTGCCACTCGTTGACCTCGATGATCACTTTCTTGGCCAGGTCCAGCCAGGTCTTGTTGTTGCCGACCGAGGTGGAGGGCACCAGCGAACCGTCTGCATGGATGGCCGAGACTTCGATCACCGCGGTATCGATCTCACCGTAGAAGCCAAACCACACATGCTGGGCAACGTGGGAAAGATGGATGTCGATGTAGTCCAGCGTGCCTTCGTTGATGCGCTTGCGTGCATCCGGGTCGGTCTGGAACGGCATGCGCATGGCGATGGCATCGGCCTTGGCCAACGCGCCATCCAGCTCCGGTGCGGTGGACGCGCCGGTCATCAGCTTGATCTTGAACGGCTGGCCGGCGGCGTGCACCTCTTCAATGCGCTGCGCCAGTGCCAACGGCACCGCCTTGGGATAGCCGGAACCGGTGAAGCCACTCATGGCCACGGTTTCGCCGGGCTGGATGAAGGCCGCGGCTTGTTCGGCGGAAACGATGCGGTCGCGCAGGCGCGGGTCCAAGATGCGTTCGACAGACATGACGACTACGGTTTGTTGGGGGGATGCCCGATTATCGCCCTTCGGCGTGAACAGGGGGGTTGGACCTTGGTGGAATGGTCATTACGGATTTGCTGCTCTTGTACTCCCCGGTATTGTTTTGCAGTGCAGCGTGCAAGTTGTTTGCGCACCCGGCAGGATCGCCCTGCATCCCGACGTGGGGGAGGGAGCAAGGCCCGCTGACAGTTCGCTGTCAGCGGGCTTTTTTATTGCCTGATCGCCGGAGATGGCGACTTCTGGGCCGCAGATGCCAGAATCGCGGCATGAACCAAATCGCCCCCGCAGCACCTGAATCTGTTCAACCGGTAATCGAACGGGCCTTGGCCCGGCTCAAGCTGGCCGCTCCCGATCCGGCGCAATGGCCGTCATCAGAGGCCTTCGAGGCTGGTTTGCGGCAACTGGCGGTTGCCAGCGATTTCGCCATCGATACCCTGTGCCGGCAGCCGGAGCTGCTGCAGTTGCTGGCTGAGGCCGATCCAGCCCTCGTGCCGCTGCCCGTACTGGACCCGCTGCAACCCACGGCCTGGCCAACCCAGCTGCGTCGCTACCGCGCTGCGGCCTCGACCCGTCTGATCTGGCGCGATCTGCTCGAACTCGATGATGTCGACGCTACCCTGGCTGGTGCCACCCGCCTGGCCGAGGAATGCCTGCAGCTGGGCCTGGAGGCGCTGGAGCAGGAGTTCGCCAGCCGCCACGGCGTGGTCCGCGATGCCGATGGCAGCGCGCAGCGGCTGGTGGTATTCGGGCTGGGCAAGCTCGGCGGCGGCGAACTGAATTTTTCGTCCGATATCGATCTGGTCTACGCCTATCCGCACAACGGCGAGTCCGATGGCACCCGCCCGCTCGCCGCCGAGGAATATTTCGCCCGGCTCGGCCAGCGGCTGGCGCGGCTGCTGGACGAGACTACCGCCGAGGGCTTCAGTCACCGCGTCGACCTGCGCCTGCGTCCGTTCGGCACCGCTGGTCGCGTTGCCCTGTCGTTCGCCGGCATGGATCAGTACTTCCAGCGCGAAGGCCGTGACTGGGAGCGCTATGCCTGGATCAAGGCGCGCGCGGTTGCAGGCGACATCGCCGCCGGCGAGGCCTGGCTGGAGACGCTGCGGCCCTTCGTCTACCGCCGTTACCTGGATTTCACCGCGCTCGATGGCCTGCGCGAGATGAAGGCGGCGATCACTGCTGAAGTTGCGCGCAAGGATAGGCTGGACGACATCAAACGCGGCCCCGGCGGCATCCGCGAGATCGAATTCCTGGCCCAGGCGCTGCAGCTCATCCGTGGCGGCCGCGAACCGGCACTGCGCGAACGACGGCTGCTGCCTGCGCTGCGCGCGCTGGTTGAAGGCGGGCAGATGGCTGCCAGCGATGGCGATGACCTGATCCAGGCGTACCGCTTCCTGCGCCGCGTCGAGAACCGCCTGCAGATGCTGCGCGACGCGCAGACGCATTGCTTGCCCAATGACGCGCTGGACCGCGCTCGTATCGCGCTCGGCCTCGGCTATGCCGATTGGGAAGCCTTGCTCGAAGCGTTGAACGTACAGCGCGAGCGCGTAAGCCTTGAATTCGGTGCACTGCTGGCGCCTCGCCAAGGCCAGGCTGCGCCGGATGTGTTGTCCAGCTATTGGCGGGTATTGCCCGGTGGCGGCAGCGCCGAGGTGCTGGCCGAGGCCGGCTTCGCCGATGCCAATGGTGCTGATCAATCACTGCGCGAGTTCGCTCAGTCGCTGGGGGTGAAGTCGCTGTCTGACAGCGCCCGCGCGCGCTTGGATCGGGTGCTGCCTGCGCTGCTGCATGCGGCTACGCGCTCACCACAACCTGATGCGGCGCTGCGTCGCGTGCTCGGTCTGCTGCAAGCCATCCTGCGCCGCACCAGCTATCTGGCGCTACTGGATGAACAACCCAGTGCCTTGACGCGGTTGGTCAACGTGCTGGCACGCAGCGCGCTGTTGTCCGAGCGGTTGGTTGCGTTCCCGCTGCTGCTGGACGAATTGCTGGATACGCGTGTGGCAGGGCCGATGCCCGGCGCGCAGGAAATGCAGGAAGCCTGCGCCAGCGCCTTGCAGATCGATGACCCGGAAGCTGCGCTGCGCGCACTCAATGAAGTGCGGCTCGCGCTGAGCTTCCGTATGGCTTTGGCCTTCCACGACGGCCGCCAGCGAGCGGTGGACTGTACGCAGCAACTGGCGCAGCTGGCCGATGCGGTAGTGGTGACGGTGCTGCAGATGGCACATGCGGACATGCTGCAGGCACACGGCGAAGTGCCGGATGGGCGCTTTGCGATCATCGGCTACGGCAGCCTGGGTGGCGTCGAACTGGGCTTCGGTTCGGACCTGGACTTGGTGTTTCTGTACGACAGCCCTGCTGGCAGCGAAGGCAGCGACGGCCCCCGTCCCTTGGACAGTGGCCGCTGGTTCGCGCGCCTGGCGCAGAAGGTGATGGCCTTGCTCGGAGCGGTGACCGCCGCCGGACGCCTGTACGACATCGATGTGCGCCTGCGCCCGGATGGCGGCAAGGGCGCGCTGGTGTCCTCGTTGGCCAGCTATACCGAATACCAGCGCGAGCGCGCCTGGACCTGGGAGCACCAGGCGCTGGTACGCGCACGTGGCGTTGCCGGCGATGCATCGCTGCTGTCCGACTTCGAACAGGTACGCGCCGACACCTTGAGCCGCGCGCGTGAGCACGAGACCTTGTTCGGTGATGTGCTGAAGATGCGTGCACGCATGCGTGCCGAACTGGACCGCAGTGATGCCGGGCGGCTGGACCTGAAGCAGGGCGCAGGCGGCCTGGTCGATCTGGAGTTCGTGCTGCAGACCGGCGTGCTGTCGCAGGCTCAGCACGATCGTGCACTGTGTGCGCCCAGGGATACCCCGTTGTTGATTTCAGTGTTGGCAGCAGCAGGGTGGTTGCCAGACGACACCGCGCTGGCCTTGCATGATGCGCATGCAACGCTGCTTGATGCGGGCTTGAGCTGCACCCTGGACCGACGTCCACGTATTGCCATCCCGACGCCAGAGATCGAAGCGGCATGTACAGCGATCAGTGCCGCTGCAATCGCGCAGGGCCTGCCGTTCGAACCGGGCAAGCGCGCGGAGTGATGTTGGACAGCAGCCCGGTTTGGTACCGGGCTGCTGTGCTCAGCGGGTAGTGCCGCGCAGCGGCGCCATCTTCCACAGCAGTGCGCGGAACGGTGCCAGCAGGCACACGCCGATGGCCAGCTTCACCGCCAGATCGCCTGCGGCCCAGCTGACCCACGGCAACTGCGAGCCGGCAAAGGCGATTGACCAGAAGATCGCGGTATCCACGGTGGCGCTGCAGGTGGTGGCCACCATCGGCGCACGCCACCAGTTGCCCGCACGCAGCCGGTCGAACACGGTGATGTCCAGCAACTGCGCGACGATGAAGGCCGAGCAGGACGCCACCGCGATCCGCGGTGTGGCGATCCACACCGACAACACCACCGCCACCGCAAAGCCGGCCCAGGCCACACGGCGTGCCGCCTGCGGGCCGAAACGACGATTGATCAGGTTGCTGACCAGGAACGCGATCGGATAGCTGAAGGCACCCCAGGTGAGCCAGTCATTGATCGGGTACTGCACCAGCACATTCGAGCCCAGCACCACGGCACCCATTGCCAGCACGGCCAGCAGGAGTGAGGTGGGGGTAAGCGGGGCGAAGCGGATGGACGGATGTGAGGACATGAACGGGCACAGGCAGCGCCGCCAGGCACTGCATCGATAATGGAGGGAAGGGGCCGGGCCGCGAGGGCAGGCCGGCGGGCATTGTAGCTGGTGTGGCTGAGACGGATGTCAACGGCGGCAGGAGTGCACATTGCCAGCAATCAAGCTGATTGAGCCCCTCTCCCGTTCACGGGAGAGGGGTTGGGGTGAGGGCCGCTTTTGCTTGTGCGGTTGGTTTTGCTTGCGTTTGAGCTTCAAAAGATCAACGCCAAAGCCAAAGCCAAAGCGCCCTCATCCGCCCTTCGGGCACCTTCTCCCGCAGGCGGGAGAAGGGATGCATCAGACATCTCTACGATCTGAAGCTTCAAAGCACTGCAGCCTCAAAGCTTCCCGCTATGACTCACCGACGCAGCTTCAATCGCCGGCACAAATGTAAGCACCGCACCGTCTTCCGCCCGCACCATCCAACCCGCACCTTGCGGGCTCGGCGTGAACGCAACGGTCTGACCGAGCACGAAATTGGATGCCGGGTTGTCCTCGCGTTGCGGCCAATGCAGCGATGCGGTGTTGGCCGCATCCAGTGGATCGGCCAGCGCAATGCTGCGGCCGCCATCGGCGTCCTGGGTGATCGCTTCGACCTTCATGTCCGGCAGCGGGCCGGCGCTGACGCGGCGGGCCTGACGATCACCGGAACGCGACGAAGCCGCAGAGGACTTGTCGGCCACCGATGCCACCAGTAGCAATGGTGCGGACACCAACATCGACGCGCCAACCGAGGTCATCAGGGTGCTGACCTCCGAACGATTCAAGCCATCGCCGGCATGCGCGGGTGCAATCACCAACATGGCGCTGATGGCTGCGACGCAGGCCAGCTGGGAAAACGTTGATTTCATATGGAGTTCCTCAAGTACGGTGAATCAAAAATCAAAGCGTGTGGGTGCGGCTTTCATCTACCGCTTCGATGGTCGGCACGAATGCCAGCGCCGCGCCTTGCGGATTACGCAGCATCCAGCCCGCGCCCTGCGGGCTCGGTTGGAAGGCGATTTTTGTGCCCACGGTGAAACCTGCCGCCGGGTCATCCTCGCGCTTGGGCCATTGCAGGGTGGCGCGGTTCTCGACGTTGGCAGGGTCTTCCAAGGTGACGCGACGGCCACCATCGGCCGCGGTATCAACCGACTTCACTTCCAGATCCGGCAGCGGTCCGGCGCTGGTCCGGCGTTTCTCTTCGCGGCGCTCGCTGGATTCCTTGGACATGTCGGCCGCGCCGCGCACGCCAGCGGCGGAAAGGAAGATCGGCCCGGATACCACCATCACCACGCTGGAGGCGGTTATCAGCACAGAGGCCTGCGAGCCATTGATCTTGAAGCCTTCGGCGCGTGCCTGGCTTGGGACCAGCCCAGAACCCAGGCTGGCGGCGATGGCAAAGGCGAGGGCACCGCTTTTGAACAGATGCTTCATGGGCTGGCTTCCTGTTGCTGCGTGGGGTTTTGCATATTGCTGCCAGTCACCGCCGGCACGGGTGTTTGATGGGCAATGGCGAGTTCGCGTTCAAGCGCGCCACTGCGGTGCAGGAAGTCGAATACCGACTCCACCGTCACCACCGAATAGTTGCCGGAGATGCGTTCACTGGCCGGGTGGTCGGTGACTGCGACGTTGTCGGCAAGGAAGCGCGCGCCCAGCCGCTTGCCGATGCCGATGTGCAGGCGTGAGGGCGTATAGCCCTTCTGCTTGAGCCAGGCCAAGGCGGTGTCGCGGTTGTTCAGGGCGGTGTCACCGCCCGCCTGTGCCATCGCCGCGGCCGCGACTTCCAATATCCATTGGTTGGAATTCTGGTATTCGCTGCTGCCGGGGTAGGCCAGCATGCTGTAGCGCGGCTCGTGCAGCGCACGTGCCTGTGGCGCAGCACCGCTGAGTAGGGCTTTCAGCGCGGTGCGTACTTCCGGTGTGGGAATGCCAACCCGCAGGTCAGTGGTGATCGAGCTTTCGCCGACCAGGTTGACCAGACCTTCGCGGTACAGGTCCGAGCTGTCGCTCTTGCAGCGGTTGAGCAGGTGCACCACGTCCCAGCTGCCGCTGTCGTTGCGAACAAGGAAGGCCAGGTGGCTGTGGCGCAGGCCGTACTTGCTCAGGTCCTGGCCGCCGCGTGCAGCGATAGCCACATCCACGCCGGGCATGGCATCGAGCGTATCGGCGGTGACCGCAGCCATGTCGAACATGGCGGCAATCGTGGTCGGCGGCGGATAGCGTGGGCTGCAGGCCGGTTGCGCGAATGCCGGGGCGGCAAGGGTGGCCAGACTCAGTGAGAGAGCCAGCAATAATGTGGTGCGAGGTTTCATCGGCGCGCATCCTTGCATGGTGCTTGGGAAATATTCGTTAGGAGCCTGCGCAAGCGCGCGCTTGCTGGCTGCCTTTGCCTGGATATTGGTTCAAGGCTGCTTCCATTGCGCGTGCAGCAGGCCGGATACCGCAAAACAGGCCGGTGCATCCTTGTTGGACAGCACGATCACCGTCTCGCCGGTTGCAGGGTAATGGCGCACGTCGGTGCAGACACCGTCCGTGCTGCCACCATGGCCCCAGCGGAAGTCGCGGGCAGGCACATCCTTGCCGTAGCCGGTGGCAAAAAAGCCCAGACCCATGAACTCGCGCTGGGTCTGGGTGGCTTGTTCAAACAGTGCTGCTGGCAGCAGCTTGCCGGCATTCAGGGCCTGCACGAAGCGAAACATGTCACGCGCGCTGCCCACTTCGCCGCCGGCTGGCAGGCCGCGATTGGGTTGGGTGGCGCAGTTGCGCACGCGCTTGCCATCCACGTCCACATAGGCACGTGCGAGATCAGCGGCGGGGTCGTCGCACGCCACGAAGGCGGTATGTTGCATGCCGGCTGGTTGCAGCACGTGCTGGCGGATGTAGCTTTCGAAATCCTGCCCGGAGAGGACTTCCAGCATGCGTCCCAGTACCAGGTAGCCGAAGTTGCCGTACTTCTGTGCGCTGCCAGGCGCGAACTCCGGAGCACGTCCGGCATGCAGCGCGACCATTTCCTGCAGGCTGCGCAGGCGCGCGCGATCGGCACTGTGCTCGGCGCCAAACAGCTCATCGATATCCCCTGCACCGGCGCTATGTGTCAGCAGTTGGCGTACGCTCACCTCGTTTGCGAACTGGCGGTTGGGATAGTCCTTGAGCACCTCGCCGACCTTGCTGTCCAGACTCAGGTGACCAGCGGCGATCTGTTGCAGGATCGCCACGCTGGTGAACATCTTGCCGGCCGAGGCCAGGTTGAAGCGGTCGGTCACCTGCAGCGGTGTTTCCTGCTGCTCATCGCGCGCGCCATAGGCTTTCTCGAAGACCACGTCATCGCCGCTTGCGATCAGCACCGTGCCCGAGAACTGCCCGGCGGCCTGCAGCCCCAACGCAAAGCCATCCAGCTGGGCCAGCGCTTCAGCGCTGGGTGCCTGCGCGGCAGTGGCAATCCAGGGCATTGCAGCAAGCAGCAACGGAGCAAAGCGCAGTAGACGAGGCGTGGCAGCTGGATGATTCAGTGGCTTGCGCATGGTCGGGGCTGGGCTGGAGAGAGCCAGAACATAGCATCGCTTATTACTGCAGGCAGTCTGCAAGGCGGGCCTCGGCAGGGGATAATGGGCAGATGTCGCCTACCAAATCCCCCGTGCGTGCCATCGTCTGGATGCTGGCCGCCGTCGCGTTTTTCTCCTGCATGGACGCCGGCATGAAGATGCTGTCCAGCAGTTATCCCACCTTGCAGGTCACCATGCTGCGTGGCGCCGCCTCGTTGCCGTTCGTCCTTGTATGGGTGCTCGCCACGGCAGGGCCGCGCTCGATGATCCCGGTACGTTGGGGCCTGCATCTGCTACGCGGCGTGCTCGGCATGGTGATGATCGGCTGCTTCGTCTATGCGCTGCGCACCTTGTCGCTGTCCACGGCTTACACCATCTACTTTGTCGCTCCCTTGCTGGTGGCGGCACTGTCGGTGCCGCTGTTGGGCGAACACGTGGGGCCGCGCCGTTGGGTGGCCATCGGTATCGGCCTGATCGGCGTGCTGGTGGTGCTGCGCCCGGGCGTGGATGGTTTCATCTCGTTCCCGGGCCTGATGGTGCTGCTGGCGGCGACGGCCTATGCAATCGCGGCGGTCACGGTCAGCCTGCTGACCCGTACGGATACTCCGCAATCGATGGTGGTGTGGTTCCTGTTGATCATGGCCATTGGCGCCGGCCTGCTGGCCTGGCCGCAATGGCAGCCGCTGCAGTGGAAGCATGCGGCGCTGATTGCCGGCATGGGCCTGGCCGGGGCCCTGGGCCAGATCGCGCTGACCCGGGCGTTCCAGCTGGGGCAGGCCTCGATGATCGCGCCGCTGGAGTACACCGGCCTGGTATGGGTGATCGGCTGGGACGTGCTGCTCTGGCAGAAGCTGCCTGACCGCTGGACCTGGATCGGCGCCAGCATCATCGTCGCCAGCGGCCTCTACCTGTTGCACCGTGAGCGCGTTCAGCGAGCGCAGCGGCCGGATCAGGTCGATCATCCCTGAAAGCCAACCCCTCCCCAGCCCTCCCCTTGGCTTCGCCAAAGGGAGGGGGCGTAGTGCCGAGCCATGCTCGGCAGGGGCTTTCCCAGCAGACTCAGGCAACGTCAGTCGCGAAGCCCGCGGCCCTGAGTTGCTGGCCTTTGCTGCAAGCTGACAGTCCATCTGCTTCGCGGCTGACGCCGCTCCTACAAATGGCCACCTGTCCCCCAGCACAACCCCGACTGGTTTCACTTAGAACCAAAAGGAATAACATTCCTGTTTGCGGCACGCGCGCCGACGGCCCGGCGCTGCTAGGCTGCACGCCCCCTTCTTATGCCCTCCGGTTGCCCTGGCAGTGATCGAGTTCCAGCACCTGCAGAAAGCTTATGCCGTCGACGGCCGCGCGATCACCGCGCTGCATCCGCTCGACCTGAAGATCCAGGCCGGCGAAGTGTTCGGCATCATCGGCCACTCCGGTGCCGGTAAGTCGACCCTGATCCGACTGATCAACCGCTTGGAAGAGCCCAGTGGCGGGCGGGTGCTGATCGATGGCCAGGACGCCACCGCGCTGGACGCGGACGGCCTGCGCGCCCTGCGTCGGCGCATCGGCATGATTTTCCAGCACTTCAACCTGCTGTCGGCGCGTACCGTGGCCGCCAACGTGGCCTTCCCGCTGGAGCTGGCCGGCACGCCCAAGGCCGAGATCGACGCCCGCGTGGCCGAGCTGCTGCGCATGGTCGGGCTGGAAGACCATGCAGCCAAATACCCCTCGCAGCTGTCCGGCGGGCAGAAGCAGCGTGTCGGCATTGCCCGCGCGCTGGCCACGCGCCCGCAGATCCTGCTGTGCGACGAAGCCACCAGCGCGCTGGACCCGCAGACCACCGCCTCGGTGCTGGCGCTGCTGGGCAAGATCAACCGCGAGCTGGGCCTGACCATCGTGCTGATCACCCACGAAATGGACGTGATCCGCCGCGTCTGTGACCGCGTTGCAGTGCTCGATGCCGGCCACATGGTGGAAATGGGCCCGGTCACCGAGGTGTTCCTGCACCCTCGGCATTCGACCACCCGCCGTTTCGTGTCCGAGTCCGAGCACGTGGACGAAGGCGAGCAGCTGCGTGATTTCGCTGCCGTCGGCGGCCGCATCGTGCGCCTGACCTTCCTCGGCGAAGGCACTTATGACCCGTTGCTCGGCCGCATCGCCCGCGACACCGGGGTGGACTACAACATCCTTACCGGCCGCATCGACCGCATCAAGGACACGCCCTACGGTCAGCTGACCGTGGCCCTGGTAGGCGGCGACCAGAATGCCGCGCAGGCGGCTTTCGTTGCTGCCGGTGTGCACGTCGAGGAGCTGCGCCGATGATCATTGCAACTGCCGCTGAAGGCTTCTTCCGCCATCTGGATGCGGGTAAGTGGGCCGATATCGGTCAGGCCACCATCGACACCTTGCTGATGCTGGCTGGATCGCTGCCGCTGACGCTGGCAATTGGCCTGCCGCTGGGCGTACTGCTGTTCCTGACCGGCTCGCCGCAGCTGCACCGCAAGCCGGTGGTCTACGGCATCACCGCATTGCTGGTGAACCTGCTGCGCTCGGTGCCCTTCATCATTCTGATGATCGTGCTGATCCCGGTGACCTTGGGCCTGATGGGCACCTCGCTGGGCGTGCGTGGCGCGATCCTGCCGTTGGTGGTGGGCGCCGCGCCGTTCTACGCGCGCCTTGTTGAAACCGCACTGCGTGAAGTCGACCGTGGCGTGATCGAAGCCAGCCAGGCGATGGGCGCGACCACCAAGCAGCTGGTCTTCAAGGTGCTGTTGCCGGAAGCACGACCGGGCCTGATTGCCGGCGCCACCGTCACCACTATTGCCTTGATCGGCTTCACCGCGATGGGCGGTGCGATTGGTTCCGGCGGCCTCGGCGATCTGGCCTTCCGCGACGGCTACCAGCGTTCGCATACCGATGTGGCGCTGGTCACCGTGGTGTTGCTGCTGGTGCTGGTGCAGCTGCTGCAGATGCTTGGCGACCGTCTGGTTACGCATTACAGCCGCAAGTAATGGAATGACCGCAGGCCGGCACGTTGCGTGCCGGCCTGTTAGCGTATGTCCACACCATCCTTCCCCACGGGATCTGTTACCGATGAAAAAGCTGCTCACCTTTCCCCTGATTGCCGCCGTGCTGGCCCTGTCGGCCTGCGGCAAGCCTGCCGCTGACCAGTCCAAGCTGGTGGTTGCCGCCACCGCCGTGCCGCACGCCGAGATTCTGGAAGTGGTCAAGCCGCTGCTGGAGAAGGAAGGCGTCAAGCTCGACGTGCGCGTGTTCAACGACTACGTGCAGCCCAACGACCAGTTGGTGCAGAAGCAGGTGGACGCCAATTATTTCCAGACCGAGCCTTATCTCAAGGCCTACAACCTTGACCGCAAGACCGATCTGGTCACCGTCATCGGTGTGCATATCGAGCCGTTCGGCGCTTACTCGCGTCGCTTCAAGTCGCTGGCTGAACTGCCCAATGGCGCCGACGTGGTGATCCCGAACGACCCCAGCAACAACAGCCGCGCGCTGATCCTGTTGGACTCCGCTGGCGTGATCAAGCTCAAGGACCCGAGCAACGCGTTGTCGACCCAACGTGACATCACCGAGAACCCGAAGCAGCTGAAGTTCCGCGAGCTGGACTCGGCGATGCTGCCGCGCGTGCTGGACCAGGTCGACCTGGCCCTGATCAACACCAACTACGCACTGGACGCCGGTCTGAACCCGACCAAGGACGCACTGGCGATTGAAAGCAGCGAGTCGCCGTACGTGAACTTCCTGGTCGCACGCCCGGACAACAAGGACGACGCCCGCGTGCAGAAACTGGCCAAGGCCCTGACCAGCCCGGAAGTGAAGGCTTTCATCGAGCAGAAGTACAAGGGCGCGGTACTGCCTGCGTTCTAAGCTTCACCGCTGGGCCGGGATCGCCCTGTAGTGGGGGGGGCCGCGGGGGCCGGGGGCGCACGGCCCCCCCCACCTCCCTTTGTTTGCCGAGCGGTCCCCCCCCCCCCCCCCCCCCCCCCCCCCACTACAGGTCGGGAATGCTGGTAAGGCCTCTGCCGAGCATGGCTCGGCACTACGGATACCAGGCATGGCGTAATCTTTGGCCCTGCATCCCCGGATCAGTCCCCATGCCCGTGCTTCTCGCTCTGCCGCTGGCGATACTGGTATTCGTCGCGATCATGCTGCTGTTGATGCCGCTGTCGCTATGGCAGCGCGTGCGCAGCGGTGGTGCGCGCCGGCAGGCGCGGCCTTGGCTTGTTACCTTCAATTTCTGGGCGACGTTGGTATCCACCGGTCTGTTTGCGGTGTTCGTTGGCATAGCCGGCTTCTGGTGGCCGGGTGCATGGACATACGCGGCAGCGGGCTGGCTGGCCGGCCTGCTGGTCGGCGTACTCGGCCACTACCTGACCCGCTTCGAGCCCGGCCCGGAGGCGCTGCATTACAAGCCCAATACCTGGCTGGTGCTGGCCTTGACCGCGATGATCGTGGTGCGCGTGGTTGCCGGCACGGTGCAGGGCTGGCAGGCATCGGTGAACAGCGTGCCGTGGCCGGACTCGGGTTGGCTCAGCCACGCCGGTCTGCTGGCGATGGCAGCCTTGCTGCTCGGTTATGCAGGCATGTACGCCTGGCTGCTGCGGCGACGGGTTCGCCATCACCAACGTTATCGGCAGTTTGATCGTAGTCCGCGCTGAGCCTGTATCCGATGGCAGGCGGATGCTGTCCCGGCTAGTCTGATGCAAGCAGATACGGAGATGCTTGATGGGTGTGCTGCAGTTCTTCGGGCGCCGCTTGGCGCACTTCCTGGCGCAGCCACGCGCCAACCAGATGCGGCCGTCGACCAGCGACCCGGCCATGTTGCTGCGTACGCTGCGGCGTGGCGATGTGCTGTTGGTGGAGGGTAATAGCCGCTTCTCCACCGCCATCAAATATCTGAGCCAGTCCACCTGGTCGCATGCGGCGCTGTATATCGGCGAGGAGTCCTTGCTGGAAGGTGGCAAGCCGCAGCCGATGCTGATCGACGTGGATGTGGAACAGGGCGTACGGCGTATCCCGCTGACCGAGTTCGCCAATCAGCACACCCGTATCTGCCGTCCACAGGGCCTGTCACCAGTAGTGGTTGATCAGCTGGTTGGGTTCATGCGCGCGCGCCTGGGCTATAGCTACGACCTGAAGAATGTGTTCGATCTTGCGCGATTCCTGATCCGGCAGCCGCCGGTACCGGGGCATATGCGCCGTCGCTTGATTGCATTGGGCAGTGGCGAGCCAACCAAGGCGATCTGTTCGACGCTGCTGGCGCAGGCCTTCGAGTCGATCCGCTACCCGATCCTGCCGGAAATCGAGACGGTGTTGGCGCAGGTGGGCGGTGCCGAGCAGTCGCAGGAGATCCTGCATATCCGCAATTACAGCCTGTACACGCCGCGCGACTTCGATGTGTCGCCGTTCTTCGATGTGGTCAAGCCACGCCTGCAGCAGCACTTTGACTACTTGGCGCTGCAATGGAGCGATGACGGCAGCCCATGATCACTCCCTCCCTTGCCCCGAAGGGGCAGGGGAGGGTCGGGGAGGGGTAGCTCTTGCTTCTGCTGTGGCATTGATCAGCGAAGCTCCACAAAAAAACACGGGCCGCGAATGGCCCGTGTTTCATTTACAAGCACTGCATTGAATCTACAACGGTGTTGCCAGGATCATTGCCGCTTAGGTCATCGCTGCTTAGAAGCGCGCACCCAGGCCAAAGCCCACGGTCCACGGATCCAGCTTCAGCTCGCCAGCGTTCTGGCCGGCGATGCGCAGGTCAGGACGCGACTGCATATAGCGCGCATCGGCGCGCGCAAACCAGGTCGAGTTGATGTTCATGTCAACGCCGACGGTGCCGATCGCGCCCTTGGCGGTATCCACGCCAACGTGGTTGCCGCTGCTGCTCAGGCCATCGATCTTCTCATTGCTGAAGTTCGACTCGTAGTAGCCCAGGCCTACGAACGGACGGAACACATTGTCCGCCTGGCCGAAGTGGTACTGCGCGCTCAGTGCAAGCGGCTGCTGCTCGACGCTGCCAACCTTGGCGCCGCCATCGGTGCGCACGCGATGATCGAACTTGTCGGCTGCGCCCCACAGTTCAACGGCGAAGTTGTCGTTGAAGTAATAGCTGGCGCTGATCGTTGGTGCCGGGCCGCCATCGACCTTGCCAACACCGCCGATCGGATCGTTCTTCGGCTGCAGCAGGCTGATGCCGCCAACCACGGCAAAATGCTTGCCTGATGCGGTATCGCCATTGGCATCCTGCGCAAAGGCAGTGGAAGACAGCGCAAGTGCGCCGAGTGTGGCAAGGCTGAGAATTTTGATGGAACGCATGACTAACTCCTCATGTTGCGAACAGAACTACTGCGATCAGGACTACGTTGTTATCAAGGCCCTCGTTACGGGGCGAGGTCACCCTAACGATGGCAAGATGAATCGCTCTAAACGCAGGGGTTTTTCAGTGCCGTTGCGTTCAGCGAAAAACAGAGAGATCCCATGGACACGATGATTCGTAGAAAAATTCCGTTCACGATGTTGTGGAGCATGTGATGAGTGTTGATGTATTGCAGGGCTTGCCCGCGCAGGTAGCTGCATCGTGTCGTGTATTGGTATTGGGCTCGATGCCGGGCGCGATATCGCTGCACGAAGCGCGCTACTACGCGCATCCGCGCAATCGCTTCTGGCCGCTGATGGCGGCGTTGTGCGGCTTCGATGCGCAGCTTGCCTATGCACAACGAATGCAATGTCTGCAGCAGGCAGGTGTCGGCTTGTGGGATGTGATCGGGCAGTGCCAACGCGCGGGCAGTCTGGATACTTCCATCGTGCGTGGCAGCGAGGTGCCTAATCGCATTGCGGAGCTGGTGGCCGATCTGCCGCAGCTGCGAGCCTT
This sequence comes from Stenotrophomonas sp. STEN020, assembly GCF_056760195.1. Classification (NCBI taxonomy): domain Bacteria; kingdom Pseudomonadati; phylum Pseudomonadota; class Gammaproteobacteria; order Lysobacterales; family Lysobacteraceae; genus Stenotrophomonas; species Stenotrophomonas sp. STEN020. Next base: position 12,525 of record NZ_JBRREI010000058.1, on the reverse strand, counting down.
CACCTGTAATGGCGCTGCAGCACACACTGCGTTCCAGCGATGGATTGCACCGGCTTTGCCGCCTTTGGCGGCTGCGCTGCCGGTATTGGCCTTGCCATCGACCAGTCCGGCCAATGCGGCGTGGTCGCTGCAGCGCCTGACTGCGCAGTGGCAGGCGCTGCAACCGTGGTTGAATGCGCCCAAAGTGGTGGTATCGCCTGCAACCAATGGTTTGACCGGCTAGGACAGGCAAGACAGCAGACACGTCGCAAAGCAGCGCGTTGAGCCGAAATTCCGGCCGTCACGGCGCGCGTGGCGTGCCCTTGTCCGGGGACATACGCAGGCGAATTCGCTTGTAGCGGTTGGCGCTGCGGCCCGCTAACGCCACAATAGGGGATTCCCTCATTTGTTGCTGGAGTAGTTCATGGCCGAAATCAAGGAAGCACTTGTCCCCGATATCGGTGACTACAGCGACATTCCGGTGATCGAAGTGCTGGTCGCGGTTGGCGATACGGTCAAGAAGGACCAGGGTCTGGTCACGCTGGAATCGGACAAGGCGACGATGGAAGTTCCGTCGGCCTATGCCGGTGTGGTCAAGGAATTGAAGGTCAAGGTTGGCGACGGCCTGTCCGAGGGCAAGGTCGTGGCCCTGATCGAAGTCAGCGAAGAGGCTGCCAAGCCGGCTGCCGCTGCCGCGCCGGCAGCCCCGGCCAAGGTCGAAGCCACCGCCGAGACCGGCGCCAAGGTCGAGCCGGTGGCAGTTGCCCCGGTCGCCGACAAGCTGGCCCAGCGCGAAATCGCCCAGGAAAATTCGGTCACCACCAGCAAGCCGGCCACCCCGCCGGTGCAGTTCAACGCCGAAGGCGTGCTGCCGGCCAATGTGCCGTATGCCAGCCCGGCCGTGCGCGTGTTCGCCCGTGAACTGGGCGTGGACCTGCAGCAGGTCAAGGGCACCGAGAAGGGCGGCCGCATCACCAAGGACGACGTGCAGAAGTTCGTCAAGGGCGTTCTGTCTGGCGGCGTTGCTGCCAGCGCCGGTGCCCCGGCTGCTGCCGGCGGTGGCCTGAACCTGCTGCCGTGGCCGAAGGTCGACTTCAGCAAGTTCGGCGAGACCGAAGTGGTGCAGCTGTCGCGCATCAAGAAGATCTCCGGCGCCAACCTGGCCCGCAACTGGGCGATGATCCCGCACGTCACCCAGTTCGAGCAGGCTGACATCACCGATCTGGAAGGCCTGCGCGTGGCCCTGAACAAGGAAAACGAGAAGGCCGGCATCAAGCTGACCATGCTCGCCTTCCTGATCAAGGCCAGCGCTGCCGCGCTGAAGAAGTTCCCCGAGTTCAACGCTTCGCTGGATGCCAGCGGGGAGAACCTGACCCTGAAGAAGTACTTCAACATCGGCTTTGCCGCCGATACGCCGAGCGGCCTGGTCGTGCCGGTGATCCGTGACGTCGACAAGAAGGGTGTGGTGCAGATCGCCCAGGAAAGCGGCGAACTGGCCAAGAAGGCGCGTGACGGCAAGCTCGGCCCGGCTGACATGAGCGGCGGCTGCTTCTCGATCAGCTCGCTGGGCGGCATTGGCGGCACCGCTTTCACTCCGATTGTGAATGCGCCTGAAGTGGCCATCCTCGGTGTCTCCAAGTCGTCCATCCAGCCGGTCTGGAACGGCAAGGAATTCGCCCCCAAGCTGATGCTGCCGCTGTCGCTGAGCTACGACCACCGCGTCATCGACGGCGCCCTGGCGGCCCGTTTCACCACCTACCTGTCGCAGGTGTTGGCTGATATGCGGCGCGTGCTGCTGTGATGCCAGTGCCGCCACGACGCGCGCTGTTGGCGCTGGTGCTGGCCGCGATGGCGGCTCCGGCACTGGCCGCCAGCCAGTGCCTGCCGGTGGTGGGTGAGGGTTGGCCGCCGGCGGTGGGCAACTATGGCCAGGCGGCAACCAGTTTGCTGGGTGGCCAGGCTGAAGACGGCTTGTCGCTGCTGGTGCTGCCGGCCCGTGGGGTGGAATCGCAGGTGCTGCTGCGCCGAGACGCCGCCAATGGGCAGTGGATGGTGCTGGCCGGCATGGCCGACAAGCGCATCTACAACTGGAGTACTGCGGCTGGCCGCGGTGGCGTCAACCTGCAGCTGGACCAGCAGCCGGAGTTCGCCCAGGCGCCGTTGCCGGATGCACTGGCACGGCGTCTGGTTGGGGTCTGGGGCAAGGCTTTGGCGTCGCCGGAAGTGGCAGCGCGTGCGCCGGTCACCGATGGCGAGGTGCTGTCCTTCACCGTCAACGGTGAGCGCTACAGCGGTCAGCGGCCGGCTTGCGGCCAGCTTGAAGCGCTGCAGGAACAGGCGGCGCTGCTGATCGAGCTGGCCCATAGCAAAGACAAAAAATACGAGAAGCGCTACGCCAACATCGAACGCGCGCTCGACAAGATGCATGACCGGTTCGTCGGCGACGCCGGCTGAGCCCACAGGAGAAAACAATGGCGACGATTGAAATCAAGGTTCCGGACATTGGCGACTACAACGACGTGCCGGTGATCGAGATTCTGGTGGCCGTGGGCGACACGGTGAAGAAGGACCAGGGTCTGGTCACGCTGGAGTCGGATAAGGCCACGCTGGAAGTACCGTCCTCGGCCGCGGGTGTGGTCAAGGAAATCAAGGTCAAGCTTGATCAGAAGCTGTCTGAGGGCGATGTGGTGGTGATCCTGGAAGCCGAAGGCGAGGGCGCTGCCCCGGCCGCGGCTCCGGCGCCTGCTGCAGCACCTGCGCCGGCTGCTCAGCCTGCAGCTGCCGCCGCTCCGGCAGCGGTCAGTGCGCCGGTTGCTGCTGCTGCGCCGGCCGCATCCGGCCCGATCGAGGTCAAGGTGCCGGACATCGGCGACTACCAGAACGTGCCGGTGATCGAGATCCTGGTCGCCGTGGGCGACACGGTGAAGAAAGATCAGGGCCTGGTCACGCTGGAATCGGACAAGGCCACGCTGGAAGTGCCGTCCTCGGCCGATGGCGTGGTCAGGGAAATCAAGGTCAAGCTCGACGACAAGCTGTCGGTCGGTGACGTGGTGGTCGTGCTGGACGGCGCTGCCGGCGCCGCACCGGCTGCTGCCAAGGCCGCCCCGGGCAGCAAGCCGCCGGTGACCCCGTCGCACCGCGCGCCGGACCCGGCGATTGCTGCCAAGGCGCTGCCGTCCAGCGGCCGCACGGCTGACATCGAGTGCCGCATCGTGGTGCTGGGTGCAGGCCCGGGCGGCTATACCGCTGCTTTCCGCGCTGCCGATCTGGGCATGGATACCGTGCTGATCGAGCGTTATGCCAGCCTCGGTGGCGTCTGCCTCAACGTTGGCTGCATTCCTTCCAAGGCGCTGCTGCACGCTGCTGAAATCATCGACCACGCCGCGCATGCCGACGAACTGGGCATCGAATACGGCGCGCCGAAGATCAGCCTGGACAAGCTGCGCGGCTACAAGGAAAAGGTTGTAGGTCAGCTGACCAAGGGCCTGGCCGGCATGGCCAAGCAGCGCAAGATCCGCACCGTGCACGGCCTGGCCAAGTTCGTCTCGGCCAATGAGCTGGAAATCGTCGGCGACGACGGCAAGACCCAGCTGCTGCGCTTCGAGCAGTGCATCATCGCTGCCGGTTCGCAGGCGGTTAAGCTGCCGAACTTCCCGTGGGAAGACAAGCGCGTGATGGACTCCACCGATGCGCTGGAACTGGCCGAAGTGCCGGGTTCGCTGCTGGTCGTTGGTGGCGGCATCATCGGCCTGGAAATGGCCACCGTGTACAGCGCCCTGGGCTCCAAGGTGACCGTGGTCGAGTTCATGGATCAGCTGATGCCGGGCGCCGACAAGGACCTGGTCAAGCCACTGGCTGATCGTTTGAAGAAGCAGGGCATCGACGTCCATCTGAAGACCAAGGCTTCGGGCGTCAGCGCCGATGCCAAGGGCATCACGGTGACCTTCGAAGCCGCCACCGAAGGCGAGAAGCCGGCGATGGAAAGCGGCACGTTTGACCGCGTGCTGGTTGCCGTCGGCCGCTCTGCAAACGGTAAGAAGATCGATGCCGACAAGGCTGGCGTCGAAGTCACCGATCGCGGCTTCATTCCGGTTGACCGGCAGATGCGCACCAACGTGCCGCACATCTTCGCCATCGGTGACATCGTTGGTAACCCGATGCTGGCGCACAAGGCCACGCACGAAGGCAAGCTGGCTGCTGAAGTCGCCTTCGGCGAAAAGAAGGAGTGGGTGGCACGGGTGATTCCGTCGGTGGCTTACACCAATCCGGAAATCGCCTGGGTTGGCGTCACCGAGACCGAGGCCAAGGCCAAGGGCTTGAAGGTGGGCGTGGCCAAGTTCCCGTGGGCGGCCAGCGGTCGCGCGATTGGTATTGGTCGCACCGAAGGTTTCACCAAGCTGATCTTCGACGAAGAAACCCATCGCGTGATCGGTGGTGCCATCGTCGGCGTGCATGCCGGTGAGTTGCTGGCCGAGATCGGCCTGGCCATTGAAATGGGTGCGGAGGCCGAAGACATCGGTCACACCATCCACGCCCATCCGACCCTGAGTGAGTCGGTAGCGATGGCCTCGGAGATCTACGACGGCACCATCACCGATCTGTATATCCCGAAGAAGAAGTAACCGTAGATTGAAAAGGGCCGCTAAGCGGCCCTTTTCATTTGTGCGCGATGCGTAGAGCGCAGCGATGCTTTATTTGTAGAGCCGAGCCATGCTCGGCTGGGGCGTTACCGGGAAGGCCTCTGCCGAGCATGGCTCGGCACTACATGCTGCAGGTCCGTGCTCGCGACCGCAATGATGTGACCGCAGAAGTGTCTAGCGCTGATGGCGCCGCTCCTGCAAAGGCTACGCGGCTGCGCAATTAGATTGCGGTGAGGTGGTGCCGCCGAGGGCGTGCGACACCACCTCACCCGAGCCTGCGCACCCGCCCGACGAGGTAGCGGGTGGCGGACTACGAAGGTCTGACCGGGGGAGTTGGGGGAAGTTCCCATGTTGCGGGGCAATATTTATTGTCCCGCGCGGGTGCCCGGCGGCCGCGCATTTGGGGAAAAAACGTGATATTGCGGCCACTTGCATAGTCAAATGGGGACAAATGCCGGTTGTCTCGCAAATTGTCCCGCTGTTATACTTTCGCGGCTCGACGAGACGCCTTTGCGCGGTTCGGCTCTTTCCTTTACCTGATGCAGGACACTTTGACGTGCTGAACTCCGTTGATGCGGGTCGGCGACTGATGTTGCGCGCCGCGGTCTACCCGCTGGTCGCAGTGGTGGTCCTGGCTCTGGCCTTCCTCTTCGTGGGGCCAAAGCATGCGCTGGGCGCCCTTGTATCGGGCCTGGCGGTGGTAGCAGGAACTGCGCTGGCCGCGTGGATTGGGCTCGGTGGCGGCATTCAGGCCGCTGGTTCAGCAATGATCCGCCTGTTCCTGGGGTTCGTGCTGAAGATTGTGCTTATTGTTGCTGTGCTGGGAATGGCTTTTTTCTGGTGGCAACTCCCTCCTTTGGCTCTGCTGGCGGCAATTCCAGTGGCGCTGATGTTCCAGGTTCTGGCTCTGGCCAGACGTTGATTCACTCATAAAGGTTCCGGACACATGGCGGGCGAGGCTCTAACTCCTACCACGTACATCCAGCATCACCTGCAGAATCTGACCGCGCCGGTCGGTGAGGGCGGTGGTTTCTGGATGATCCACGTCGATACCATCGTCACCGCGGTCCTGATGGGCCTGCTGATGGTGTTCGCCTTCTGGATGGCAACCCGCAAGGCCACGGCCGGTGTGCCGGGCAAGTGGCAGGCGTTCGTTGAAATCTGCCTGGAGTTCGTTGACCGCCAGGCCAAGGACACCTACCACGGCAAGAGCAAGCTGATCACGCCCATCGCGATCACCATCTTCTTCTGGATCCTGTTGATGAACCTCATCAAGATGATCCCGGCCGATTTCATCGCCAAGCCGCTGGAGCTGGCAGGCATCCATTACTGGAAGCCGGTGCCGACCGCCGACGTCAATGCCACCCTGGGCATGTCGATCAGCGTGTTCATCCTGATGATCTTCTTCGCGCTGAAGTCCAAGGGCGTCGGCGGCTTCATCAAGGAATTCCTGACGGCCCCGTTCGGCAAGTGGATGATGCCGTTCAACCTGATCCTCAACATCGTCGAGTGGCTGAGCAAGCCGATCTCTCTGGCGATGCGACTGTTCGGCAACATGTTCGGCGGCGAAATCGTTTTCCTGCTGATCTGGGTGCTGGGCGGTGCCGGCGTGTTCGGTGCCGTTGCCGGTGGCGTATTCGGCTTTGGCTGGATGCTGTTCCACCTGCTGGTGATCCCGCTGCAGGCCTTCATCTTCATGATGTTGACCATCGTGTACTTGAGCCTGTCGGAAGACAGTCACTAAAGTTACAAGCTTCACCCAGTTTCAACCTTCATCCGTTTCATCACCCTTAGCTACTTAAAGTTCCTGGAGATAACCATGTACTTCGCCGTCCTGACCAACCTCGCCCAAGTTCAGAGCTCCACCGCCCTTGCCGTCGGCATCATGATCGGCCTGGCCGCACTTGGCGCTGGCCTCGGTCTGGCCATCATGGCTGGTAAGTTCCTGGAATCGGCCGCTCGCCAGCCGGAACTGATCCCGGTCCTGCAGGTCCGCATGTTCATCACCGCCGGCCTGATCGACGCCGCGTTCATCATCTCGGTCGCCGTTGGCCTGCTGCTGGCCTTCGCCAACCCGCTGGCTGCTGCTCTGCTGGCCGAAGCCGCCAAGCTGGCAGGCTGATCCAGCTGCAGTGAGACGGTCGGGTGCCTGTTGGCGCCCGACTTCGGATGAAGGTTCGGTTGCGCCGCCACGGCGGCGTAACCACCCCCGACACCAGCGATCGAGCTAATCATGAATATCAATCTCACCCTCTTTGCACAGGCCCTGGCCTTTGCGTTGCTGATCTGGATCATCGCGACCAAGATCTGGCCGCCGTTGTTGAAGGCCATTGAAGAGCGCCAGCAGAAGATCGCTGAGGGCTTGGCCGCTGCCGACCGCAGCCAGAAAGATCTGGCGCAGGCGGAAGTAAAGGTCAACGAGGCACTGAAAGAAGCCCGTGGCAAGGCCAACGAGATCATCGACCAGGCGCACGCCCGTGCGAACCAGATCGTTGAAGCCGCCAAGAACGAAGCCATCGCCGAAGCCACCCGCCAGAAAGACCTGGCCCAGGCTGAAATCGACGCTGCCGCCAACCGTGCCCGTGAAGATCTGCGCAAGCAGGTGTCCGCTCTGGCCGTGACCGGCGCCGAAAAGCTGCTCAAGCGCGAAATCGATGCCAACGCCCACAAGGCGCTGCTCGACGAGCTGGCTGCGGAGATCTGATCGATGAGCCAGGCCCTCACGCTTGCCCGCCCGTACGCCCGCGCCGCGTTTGCGATTGCGCGTGACGAAGGCAAGTTCGCGCCGTGGTCGGACGCGCTTGCGTTCTCCGCCCGCGTTGCTGCCGATCCGCGCGTGTCGGCCTTGCTGTCGAATCCGCAGCTGAGCCGCGGCGATGCCGTTGCCATGCTGACCCCGGACGCGACCAGCGAGACCTACGGTCGCTTCCTGACCCTGCTGGCCGAAGGCCGCCGCCTGCAACAGCTGCCGGAAATCTCCGGTCTGTTCGAGCAGCTGCGCGCCGAAGCCGAGCACGTGGTCAAGGCCACCGTGACCTCGGCAGCCGAGCTGTCGGGCGACGAGCTGGAAAAGATCAAGGCTGCGCTGCGCAAGCGCTTCAACTGCGAAGTCGACGTGTCGACCGCAGTGGACGCTTCGCTGATCGGCGGCGCCGTGATCGATGCCGGCGACGTGGTTATCGATGGCTCGCTCAAGGGCAAGCTGTCGCGCCTGCAGACCGCGCTCGCACACTGAATTCACATTACCGTCCGGCCACAAGCCGGCACTAGGACTTGACGATGGCTACCACGCTCAACCCCTCTGAAATCAGCGAACTGATCAAGACCCGCATCGAGAAGGTCGCCCTGTCCGCAGAGTCGCGCAACGAAGGCACCGTCACTGGCGTGTCCGACGGTATCGTGCGCATCTTCGGTCTGGCCGACGTGATGCAGGGCGAAATGATCGAACTGCCGAACAACACCTTTGCCCTGGCACTGAACCTGGAGCGCGACTCGGTCGGCGCCGTGGTCCTGGGTGATTACCAGCACCTGCGCGAAGGCGACGTGGCCAAGACCACCGGTCGCATCCTGGAAGTGCCGGTGGGTCCGGAAATGCTCGGCCGCGTTGTCAACGCGCTGGGTGAGCCGATCGACGGCAAGGGCCCGCTGGGCACCTCGCTGACCGCCCCGGTGGAGCGCGTTGCTCCGGGCGTGATCTGGCGCAAATCGGTCGACCAGCCGGTGCAGACCGGTTACAAGTCGGTCGACTCGATGATTCCGATCGGCCGTGGCCAGCGCGAGCTGATCATCGGTGACCGTCAGACCGGCAAGACCGCGATGGCGATCGATGCCGTGATCAACCAGAAGGGCACCGGCATCAAGTGCGTGTACGTAGCGATCGGCCAGAAGGCCTCGACCGTTGCCAACATCGTGCGCAAGCTGGAAGAAAACGGCGCCCTGGCCCACACCGTGGTCGTGGCTGCAACCGCTTCCGAATCGGCCGCGATGCAGTACATCAGCGCCTACGCCGGCTGCACCATGGGTGAGTACTTCATGGACCGCGGTCAGGACGCCCTGATCGTGTACGACGATCTGTCCAAGCAGGCTGTTGCCTACCGCCAGATCTCGCTGCTGCTGAAGCGCCCGCCGGGCCGCGAAGCCTACCCGGGTGACGTGTTCTATCTCCACTCCCGCCTGCTCGAGCGTGCAGCTCGCGTGTCGGAAGAGTATGTCGAGAAGTTCACCAACGGTGCCGTCACCGGCAAGACCGGTTCGCTGACCGCACTGCCGATCATCGAAACCCAGGCTGGCGACGTTTCCGCGTTCGTTCCGACCAACGTGATCTCGATCACCGACGGCCAGATCTTCCTGGAAACCGACCTGTTCAACGCTGGTATCCGTCCGGCCGTCAACGCCGGTATCTCGGTGTCGCGCGTCGGTGGTTCGGCCCAGACCAAGATCATCAAGAAGCTGTCCGGCGGTATTCGTATCTCGCTGGCCCAGTACCGTGAGCTGGCTGCGTTCGCGCAGTTCGCCTCCGACCTTGACGAAGCCACCCGCAAGCAGCTGGAGCGCGGTCAGCGCGTCACCGAGCTGATGAAGCAGAAGCAGTACGCACCGATGTCGATCGCCGACCAGGCGCTGTCGATCTACGCCGTCAACGAGGGCTTCCTCGACGACGTGCCGGTCAACAAGCTGCTCTCGTTCGAAGCTGGCCTGCACGCGCACTTCGCCAACACCGCAGGTGAGTTGACCTCCAAGATCAACAGCACCGGCGCGTGGAACGACGATATCGAAGCTGCCTTCAAGAAGGGCATCGCCGATTTCAAGAGCACCGGCACCTGGTAATACCAGTCCAGTAGTGCGGAGCTTGGCTCCGCACGACTGAAAGCAGCGGAGCCTGGCTCCGCTGTATGGCAAACGCGGGGTTCGACCTCGCGCCACGGGAATAAGAGATGGCAAGCGGACGCGAAATCAAAACCAAGATCAAGAGCGTGCAGAACACCCGCAAGGTGACGCGCGCGCTCGAAATGGTCTCGGCCTCCAAGATCCGCAAAGCGCAGGATCGGATGAAGACCTCGCGTCCGTACGCGCAGGCGATGAAGCAGGTGATCGGTCACCTGGCCCAGGCCAGCACCGACTACCAGCATCCGTTCCTGGTTGAGCGTGAGCAGGTCAAGCGCGTGGGTTACATCGTGATCTCGTCTGATCGCGGTCTGGCCGGCGGCTTGAACAACAACCTGTTCCGCAAGACCGTCGCAGAAATGCGCGGCTGGCAGGAAAAGGGCGCCGAGATCGACGTGGTGACCGTTGGCCAGAAGGCCGGCGCGTTCTTCCGTCGCGTCAACGTCAACATGGCTGCTTCGGTTGCCAACATCGGCGACCAGCCCAAGCTGGAAACGCTGATTGGCGTGATCAAGGTCATGCTGGACGCCTACACCGAAGGCAAGGTTGATCGCGTCTACCTGGTCTACAACCGCTTCATCAACACGATGACGCAGAAGGCCAGCTTCGATCAGCTGCTGCCGTTGCCGGCTGCTGAAAAGCAGGTGGCCTCGCACGACTGGGATTACCTGTACGAGCCCGACGCAGCAACCGTGCTTGAGCACGTGATCACCCGCTATATCGAATCGTTGGTGTATCAGGCAGTGCTGGAGAATGTTGCCTCCGAGCACGCAGCTCGCATGGTGGCGATGAAGGCGGCAAGCGACAACGCGAACAAGATGATCGGAACCCTGCAGCTGGTCTACAACAAGGCCCGCCAGGCAGCGATCACCCAGGAAATCTCCGAAATCGTCAGCGGCGCGGCAGCGGTTTAACGCGCGCAGTCAACAGCACACATTTAGAGGATGCAGCAATGAGTCAGGGCAAGATCGTTCAGATCATCGGCGCCGTCGTCGACGTCGAATTCCCGCGCAGCGATGTGCCGAAGGTGTACGACGCGCTGAAGGTCGACAACACCGAAATCACGCTGGAAGTCCAGCAGCAGCTGGGTGACGGTATCGTCCGCGCAATTGCGCTGGGCTCCACCGACGGCCTGAAGCGTGGCCTGGTTGCCACCAACACCAACCGCGCCATCTCGGTGCCGGTCGGCGCTGGCACCCTGGGCCGCATCATGGACGTGCTGGGTCGTCCGATCGACGAAGCCGGCCCGGTGCAGGCTTCGGACAACTGGGAAATCCACCGTTCGGCCCCGTCGTATGAAGACCAGTCTTCCTCGACCGAGCTGCTGGAAACCGGCATCAAGGTCATCGACCTGATGTGCCCGTTCGCCAAGGGCGGCAAGGTCGGCCTGTTCGGCGGCGCCGGCGTCGGCAAGACCGTCAACATGATGGAGCTGATCAACAACATCGCCAAGGCGCACAGCGGCCTGTCCGTGTTCGCCGGCGTGGGTGAGCGTACCCGTGAGGGCAACGACTTCTACCACGAAATGAAGGACTCCAACGTCCTCGACAAGGTGGCGATGGTGTATGGCCAGATGAACGAGCCGCCGGGCAACCGTCTGCGCGTCGCCCTGACCGGCCTGACCATGGCGGAGTACTTCCGTGATGAGAAGGACGCCAGCGGCAAGGGCAAGGACGTGCTGCTGTTCGTCGACAACATCTACCGTTACACCCTGGCCGGTACCGAAGTGTCGGCACTGCTGGGCCGTATGCCGTCGGCGGTGGGTTACCAGCCGACCCTGGCCGAGGAAATGGGCGTCCTGCAGGAGCGCATCACCTCGACCAAGTCCGGCTCGATCACCTCGATCCAGGCCGTCTACGTGCCCGCCGATGACTTGACCGATCCGTCGCCGGCCACCACGTTCGCCCACTTGGATTCGACCGTGACCCTGTCGCGTTCGATCGCCTCGCTGGGTATCTACCCGGCCGTGGATCCGCTGGATTCGACCTCGCGCCAGATGGACCCGCAGGTCATCGGTACCGAGCATTACGAAACCGCCCAGCGCGTCCAGCAGACCTTGCAGAAGTACAAGGAACTGAAGGACATCATCGCGATCCTGGGCATGGACGAACTGTCCGAAGAAGACAAGCAGGCCGTGACCCGCGCCCGCAAGATCGAGCGCTTCTTCAGCCAGCCGTTCCACGTGGCCGAAGTGTTCACCGGCTCGCCGGGCAAGTACGTGCCGCTGAAGGACACCATCCGTGGCTTCAAGGCCATTGTCGATGGCGAGTACGACCACCTGCCGGAGCAGGCGTTCTACATGGTCGGCAGCATCGAAGAAGCGGTCGAGAAGGCCAAGAAGATGGCTGAGAAGGCCTAATAACCTCGTAGGGCGGAGCGTGCTCCGCCCACGCGGCAACCTGCGGTGGGCGCAGGCCCACCCAACCAGGCGAAGAGAGATCCATGAGCACCATCCGTTGCGACATCGTCAGTGCCGAGCAGCAGATCTTCAGCGGCGAAGCTACCTTGGTCGTGGCCACCGGTGAGCTGGGCGAGCTGGGCATCGCGCCCAAGCACGCACCGCTGATCACCCGTCTGAAGCCGGGTAAGGTCGTGGTCACCACCGCTGCAGGCGAGCACCTGGATTTCGCCATTTCCGGCGGCATCCTGGAAGTACAGCCGCAGGTCGTGACCGTGCTGGCCGACACCGCCATCCGCGCCACCGATATCGATGAAGCATCGGTGCGCAAGGCGAAGGAAGAAGCAGAGCGCGTACTGGCGCACCGTGGCGAAGCCATGGAACTGGCCGAGGCACAGCAGAAGCTGGCCGAAGTCACCGCCCAGCTGCAAGCCCTGGAGCGTCTGCGCCGCAACCTCAAGCACTGAGGATTGCAGCAGCACCAAAGAAAAACGCCGGCCAACAGCCGGCGTTTTTTTTTGCCTTTCTGTAGTGGGGGGGGGGGGGGGGGGGGCGGGGGGGCGGGGGGGGGGGGGCGCCCGCCCCGGCGGCGGGGGGGGGGGGGGGGGGGGGGGGGGGGGGGGG
>NZ_JBRREI010000057.1:0-28475 GCF_056760195.1 Stenotrophomonas sp. STEN020 | reverse complement strand
TTCGATACTCGCTATCATCGTTGTGGTAGGGGGCGCGGGGGTGCGGGGGGGCGGCGCGGCCGCGCCCCCCCCCGCCCCCACAAAAAACAGTCAAAAAAAAGGCCGGGCATTGCCCGGCCTCCTTTTATTACTGAACTTCCAGCCCTTCAACCTTCTGCCACCCTCGCGGCAACAAATGCCCGCGCGTCGCCCGCGTTCCCAGATACGTCTCCAGGTCCTTGAACGACAGGTTCATGGTGCGCTGGCCACTGCGCACCTGCAGGGTGTTGCCCGGGCCTACCGCGACCACCGCGACCACGCGCTCGGTGGAGAGCTTGGCCTTGGGGATCTCGATGATCTTGTTGCCCTTGCCCTTGTCCAGCTCAGGCAGCTCGCTGGCCGGGATGACAAGCATGTTGCCGGCGCTGGTGACCGCGACGATGCGATCGGTTTCCGGATTGGCGACCAAGGACGGGGTCAGTACTGCCGAACCTGCGGACAGGTTGAGCATCGCCTTGCCTGCCTTGTTGCGGCCGGTGAGGTTCTCGAAGCGGGTGACGAAGCCATAACCATGGGTGGACGCCAACACGAAGCGGGTGTTGTTGTCGCCGCTGGCCACGGTAACGAAGCTGCTGCCCGAGGCCGGTGAGAAGCGGCCGGTCAGCGGCTCGCCATTGCCGCGCGCCGAGGGCAGGGTATGCACCGGCGTGGAGTAGGCGCGGCCCTCGGTATCGAGGAAGGCCACCTGCTGGGTGCTGCGCGTACGCGCCACCGCCAGCAGGCTGTCGCCGTCGCGGTAGTTCAGGGTCGAACCATCGACGTCGTGGCCCTTGGCTGCGCGCACCCAGCCCTTCTCCGACAGCACAACGGTCATCGGCTCGCTGGGCACCAGCTCGGTTTCGTCGATGGCCTGGGCAGCACCGCGCTGGACCAGCGGCGAGCGGCGCTCGTCGCCGAACTTCTTGGCGTCGGCCAGCAGTTCGTCCTTGACCAGCTTCTTGAGCTTGGCGCTGCTCTGCAGAATCGACAGGATCTTGTCGCGTTCCTTGGCGAGCTCATCCTGCTCGCCGCGGATCTTCATTTCTTCCAGGCGCGCAAGCTGCTTGAGCTTGGTTTCCAGGATGTACTCGGCCTGGTCTTCGCTCAATGCGAAGCGCGCGATCAGCGCGGCCTTGGCATCGTCCTCGGTGCGGATGATGCGGATCACTTCGTCCAGGTTGAGGAAGGCAACCAGCAGGCCTTCCAACAGGTGCAGGCGACGCTCGACCTTCTGCAGGCGATGGTTGAGGCGGCGGGTGACCGTGTCCTGGCGGAAGCGCAGCCACTCGCTGAGCAGCATCTTCAGGTTCTTGACCTGCGGACGGCCGTCCAGGCCGATGACGTTGAGGTTGACGCGGTAGCTGCGCTCAAGGTCGGTGATGGCGAACAGGTGGCCCATCAGCTGCTCGGCGTCGACGCGGTTGGAGCGCGGCATCAACACCACGCGCACCGGGTTGGCGTGGTCCGATTCGTCGCGGATGTCTTCCAGCCACGGCAGCTTCTTGGCGCGCATCTGCGCTGCGATCTGCTCGATCACCTTGGACGGCGAGACCTGGTGCGGCAGCGCATCGATGACGATGTTGCTGCCTTCCTTCTTGAAGGTGGCACGCGCGCGCACGCTGCCATTGCCGGTCTCGTAGATATTCCGCAGGTCCGACGGCGAGGTGATGATTTCGGCGGTGGTCGGGTAATCCGGGCCCTTCACGTGCTCGCAGAGCTCGGCGACGGTGGCGTCCGGCTCGTCGATCAGGCGCACCAGCGCGCTGACGATCTCATTGAGGTTGTGCGGCGGTACGTCGGTGGCCATGCCCACGGCGATGCCGGTGGTGCCGTTGAGCAGCAGGTGCGGCAGGCGTGCCGGCAGCCAGGTGGGCTCTTCCAGGGTGCCGTCGAAGTTCGGGGTCCAGTCGGTGGTGCCCTGGCCCAGCTCGCCCAGCAGCACCTCGGCAATCGGGGTCAGCTTGGATTCGGTGTAACGCATGGCCGCGAACGACTTGGGGTCGTCGCTGGAGCCGAAGTTGCCCTGGCCCTCGATCAGCGGGTAGCGGAACGAGAACGGCTGCGCCATCAGTACCAGCGCTTCGTAGCAGGCGCTGTCACCGTGCGGGTGGTACTTACCGATGACGTCACCGACGGTGCGGGCGGACTTCTTGGGCTTGGCCCCGGCACCCAGGCCCAGTTCACTCATCGAATAGACGATGCGGCGCTGCACCGGCTTGAGCCCGTCGCCGATGAACGGCAGGGCGCGGTCCAACACCACGTACATGGAGTAATCAAGATAGGCGCGTTCAGCGTATTCGCGCAGTGGCTGCTGTTCGAAGCCATGGTAAGCGGGGCGTGCAGACTCAGTCATTGCGGGTGGGTGCTACCTGTTGTGCGGAGCCAAGGCGGGGGCCGCCGGCTGCCTGATCCGACAATTATCCGGATGGCGGCGACGATGCCAAGCGCGACGACTGTCCGGGTGAAGGTGTTGTCATCGATTCGCTACATATGCGTAACGGTGAATTCATTTCTTGGTGAAAATATTCCATGGAATATATTTCCAGTTGGAAATAAAATGTTGCCGCATGAACCCCCCTATATCTGTACCCCCAAGCTTTGGCCTGCTGATGCGCCAAGTGGGCGACGGGCTGGTGCGCCAGCTCGACGCGACCATGGCCGAGGAAGGCCTGGGCATTGGCTTCACCCATTACGTAGGGCTGAAGGTGCTCTCGCAGATGGCGCCGTGTACTGCCGCCGAGCTCGGCCAGGCCATCAACCAGGTGCCCAGCGCGGTCACCCGTCTGCTGGATCGGTTGGAGGCCCTGGGCGCAGTGCGCCGTGAGACGCATGCGCAGGACCGAAGGGCCTTGCAGATCGTAGTGACCGACGAAGGTCGAGCCCTGTGGCAGCAACTCAAGGTGCGCGGTGACCGGATCATGGATCTGGCCCTGGGCGACCTGACTGCCGCTGAGCATGACCAATTGTTTTCCCTGTTGACCCGAGTACGGGACGCTCTCTCTCCCCCATGAAAATCTCTCCCTTGAACTACACGCGCCCGTTGCTGTTGGGTGCCTTGGTGTTGGCGCTTGCGGCCTGCGCAAGCAGCCGTGGTTTGCAACCGCAGGGCCATCTGCTCGATGCCGATAGCCTGCAGTCCGGGCGCAGCCTGGCCGCTGCGCCGCTCAGTGCTGCCGGCTTCCCGGCCGCTGATTGGTGGCGGGCGCTCGGCGACCCGCAGCTGGATGCGCTGGTGGCTGAAGGCCTGCGCAGCAATCCTTCACTGGAAGCGGCCGATGCACGCCTCCGGCAGGCACAGGCACAGGCATCCGGCGCCAATGCCGAGCGCAAGCCCAGCCTGTCGCTGGCGCCCGGCTATACCGGGCTGACCTTGCCGGAATCGATGGCCGGAGATCTCGGCGGCGATTACATGGGCAGCGTGCAGGCGGTGGCCAATTTCAGCTACGGCGTTGACCTGTGGGGCGGCAAGCGCGCGAACTGGGAAGCGGCAGTGGGCAGCGTCCATGCCTCGACGGTGGATGCGCAGGCAGCGCGGCTGGATCTGTCGGCCGCCATCGTCCAGACCTATGTGCAGCTGGCCCACGCCGGGCAACTGCAGCAGGTTGCCAATGACGAACTTGCGCGCGCCGAAAAGACGCTTGAGCTGACCAACCAACGCCGCCGCGCCGGCATCGACAGCAACCTGCAGGTAACCCAGGCGCAGGCGCGACTGCCGCTGGCCCGACAGCAGCAGCTGGCCGCGCAGCAGCAGATCGATTCCGCCCGCAACGCCTTGGCGGCGCTGCTGGGGCAGGGCCCGGATCGCGGCTTGGATATTGCTGTTCCTGCCGAATTGAATCCGCTGGCCCTGCAGCTGCCAAGCGTATTGCCCAGCGAACTGCTGGGGCGTCGTCCGGACGTCGTCGCTGCGCGCTGGCGCGTGGAAGCGGCAGACAAGCAGATCAAGGTCGCCAAAACCCGCTTCTATCCAAGCCTCAACCTGACCGCACTGGGCGGCGTGGTGTCGAAGAACCTGGACAGCCTGCTGCAGAGTGGCTCCACCTTCGGCCTGCTGGCACCGGCGCTGAGCCTGCCGATCTTCGACGGCGGCCGCCTGCGTGCAGGCCTGGCCGGCAGCGATGCCGAGTACGACCTAGCGGTGGCCAACTACAACCACACCGTAGTCGAGTCGCTGCGCGACGTGGCCGACCAGGTCACCGCACTGCGCTCGTTGGCCGAGCAGGTGCAGGCCCAGCAGCAGGCACAGGCTACCGCCCAGGCCGCCCATGACCTTGCCCAGCAACGCTACCGCGCCGGCATCGGCAATTACCTGGACGTGCTCAGCACCCAGGACCAGTTGCTACGCACCCAGCAGCAACTGAGCAACCTGCAGTCGCAACGGCTGCTGTCCTCGGTGCGTCTGAGTGCGGCATTGGGCGGAGGCTTCCAGCCTGACGCCGCTGCCGAACCTGCTGTTGCCATCAACGCCAATTCGAATTCCTGAGACGCCTCCCCCATGAGCCAGACCTCCTCCCCCGAAGCGGCAACCGCCGCTCCCAGCCGTCGCGGCAAGCTGCTGCGCGGCCTGTTGTTCGTCATCCTGATCCTGCTGGTGGCGTTTGCTGCCTGGTACTACTTCCTGGGCCGCTGGGCCGAGGAAACCGACGACGCCTATGTTGGCGGCAACCAGGTGCAGATCACCCCGCAGATCACCGGCACCGTGGTGTCCATCGCTGCCGACGACGGCATGAAGGTAGAGCAGGGCCAGTTGCTGGTGCAGCTGGACCCGGCCGATACCGAAGTGGCCATGCAGCAGGCGCAGGCCAACCTCGCCAGCACCGTGCGCCAGGTGCGCGGCCTGTACCGCAGCGTGGAAGGTGCGCAGGCGGAGTTGAACGCGCGGCAGGTGACGGTCAAGCGTGCCCGCGAAGACTTCGCCCGCCGTCGTGACCTTGCAGCTACCGGTGCGATCTCGAACGAAGAGTTGGCCCACGCCCGTGACGAACTGGCCGCTGCCGAAGCTGCCGTCGCTGGTTCGCGCGAAACCGTTGAGCGTAGTCGCGCGCTGGTCGATGACACCATCATCGCTACCCAGCCAGACGTGCAGGCTGCGGCCGCGCAGTTGCGCCAGGCCTACCTCAACAAGGCCCGCGCCGGCATCGTTGCGCCAGTGAGTGGCTATGTCGCACGCCGCTCGGTGCAGGTTGGCCAGCGCGTGCAGCCGGGTGCTGCCTTGATGGCGGTGGTGCCGGCCGAGCAGATGTGGGTGGATGCCAACTTCAAGGAAACCCAGCTGCGTCATATGCGCCTGGGCCAGGAAGTGGAGCTGCGCTCGGACCTGTACGGCGGCGATGTGACCTATAAGGGCCACATCACCAATCTCGGCCTGGGTACCGGCTCGGCGTTCTCATTGCTGCCGGCGCAGAACGCCAGCGGCAACTGGATCAAGATCGTGCAGCGGGTTCCGGTGCGTATCACCATTGACGCCAAGCAGCTTGCCGAGCATCCGCTGCGTCTTGGCCTGTCGATGAAGGCCGAGGTCAATCTGCACGATCAGAAGGGCACGGTGCTGCCGGCTGACGTGGCCAAGGGCACGGTGTACGGCACTGAGGTTTATACCAAGCAGCTGCATGATGCCGACGCCATGATCCACAGCATCATCCAGGACAACCTGCCGCCGTCCGCGCGCGCCAGCTGAGGTCACCATGTCCGCTCAAGCTCCCACGGCGCCGGCCGCACCTGCGGCGGGTGCAGGGCCGGCCAATGTAGCCCTGTGCACGGCTGGCCTGGCCCTGGCTTCGTTCATGCAGGTGCTGGATACCACCATCGCCAACGTCTCGTTGCCCACCATTGCCGGCAACCTCGGTGCCAGTTCGCAACAGGCGACCTGGGTGATCACCTCGTTTGCGGTGAGCACCGCGATTGCTTTGCCGCTGACCGGCTGGTTGAGTCGTCGTTTCGGCGAGGTCAAATTATTTATATGGGCGACGATCGCGTTCTCGATCGCCTCGCTGTTATGCGGCATCGCCCAGAGCATGGGCATGCTGGTGGTGTCGCGCGCGCTGCAGGGCTTCGTGGCTGGGCCGATGTACCCAATCACCCAGTCGCTGCTGGTGTCGATCTATCCACGGGAGAAGCGCGGGCAGGCGCTGGCCTTGTTGGCGATGATCACCGTGGTCGCGCCGATTGCCGGTCCCATCCTCGGTGGCTGGATCACCGACAACTACAGCTGGGAATGGATCTTCCTGATCAACGTGCCGCTCGGTGTCATCGCTGCCGCGGTGGTCGGCAGTCAGCTGCGTCATCGCGTGGAAACTACCGAGCGGCCGAAGATGGATTACGTCGGTCTGGTCACCCTGGTGATCGGCGTCGGTTGCCTGCAGCTGATGCTGGACCTGGGTAACGAAGAAGACTGGTTCAACTCGACCAAGATCGTGGTGCTGACCTGCATCGCGGTGGTGATGCTGGCGGTATTCGTGATCTGGGAGCTGACCGACAAGGACCCCATCGTTGACCTGAAGCTGCTGCGGCATCGCAATTTCCGGGCAGGCACGCTGGCGATGATTGTGGGTTACGCCGCGTTCTTCTCGGTGGCGTTGATGATCCCGCAGTGGTTGCAGCGTGACATGGGCTATACCGCGATCTGGGCCGGTCTGGCGACTGCACCATTAGGCATCCTGCCGATCATGGTGGCGCCGGTGCTGGGCAAGTTCGGCCACAAGGTGGACATGCGCTACCTGGCGACGATTGCGTTCTTCGTGTTGTCGATGACCAGTTTCATGCGCTCGGGCTTCAACCTGCAGGTCAACTTCGAACACGTTGCTGGTGTGCAGCTGCTGATGGGTGTTGGTTTGGCGCTGTTCTTCATGCCGGTGCTGCAGATTCTGCTGTCCGACCTTGATGGGCGCGAGATCGCCGCCGGCTCCGGCCTGGCGACCTTCCTGCGGACCTTGGCGGGCAGTTTCGCGGCGTCGCTTACCACGTGGTTGTGGGCGCGTCGGACTCAACAACATCATGCTGATCTGACCGAACATGTGTCGCTGTACGATCCGGGCATGCATCAGCAGGTGAGCGCGATGGGGCAGGGCGACCTGCAACATGGTGCAGCGGTGCTCAACGAGATGATCAACCACCAGGCCTCGCAGATGGGCTTCAACGACATCTTCCTGCTGCTGGGCTGGGTGTTCCTGTTGATCATCGGCCTGGTGTGGCTGGCCAAGCCGCCGTTTGGTGCGGGCGCTGGCGCAGCATCGGCAGGCGGGCACTGATCCTTGTTTGTGGGAGCGGCGTAAGCCGCGAAGCCGATAGCAATGAAACTACAGCGAAGCCCGTAATCCGATGGATTGCGGGCTTCGCTGTTGTGTAGTGCCCAGCCATGCTCGGCAATGGCTTTACTGGTAAAGCTTCTGCCGAGCATGGCTCGGCACTACAAATTGCAGGCACAAAAAAACCCGCTTTCGCGGGTTGTTTCGTTTGAGTCATGGTGCCCAGGAGAGGACTCGAACCTCCACGGAGTTGCCCCCGCTAGCACCTGAAGCTAGTGCGTCTACCAATTCCGCCACCTGGGCGACTCAGGAGCGAGATTATGTAGGACGTTTCTGGTGCCGTCAACAGTTTTGGGAAGAGCGGGCTTTCCAGCTGCAGTTCCCAAACCCCGGAAACGAAAAAACCCGCTTTCGCGGGTTTGATCTTGAAACGTGGTGCCCAGAAGAGGACTCGAACCTCCACGGAGTTGCCCCCGCTAGCACCTGAAGCTAGTGCGTCTACCAATTCCGCCACCTGGGCACTTCAGGCCGCGAATTCTGCAGAGGATGGCGATCTTTGTCAACGCTTTTTCACAAACATCTGCAGTGATCGTGTGCGCACCCTGTACACCTTGGTCCATGTACCATGGAGGCTGATGAAAAACAAAAAGACCACTGGGGCTGACAAGGCCCGCAAGTCCGCCACCGGCAGCAAGCCGGGCAAGGCGCCGGGCAAAGCCCCCAAAGCAAAAACCGCCAAGCTGCCGCCATGGATGCCGGAGAGTCTGTCCGCACCTGCGAAGCCCAGCGGCTCCAAGTTCGCCGGCGCCAAGCCAGGCAAGGCTGGCCCGGCCCGCTCCGGCGCGGCCAAGCCGGGCAAACGCAAGTTCACCGACGACGCTGCGCCGCAGAGTTTCGTGCGTGGCCGTCGCAAGCCGGGTCCGCCGACTGCCGCCTTCGATGATCCCTATGCATCGCGCGAAGCCGAGCGCTACGCGCAGCCGATCGCCAGCCGCGAGGCCATTCTGCAGTTGCTGGACCGCTGCGAAGGCCCGCAGAACGCTGATGAAATCGCAGCCCAGCTTGGCCTGACCGAGCCGGATCGTGCTGACGCATTGTCCAAGCGCCTCGGCGCGATGGTGCGCGACGGCCAGTTGGTGCAGAACCGCCGTGGCGGTTTCGCGCCGGTCAGCCAGTTGAGCCTGATCCCCGGTGTGGTCATTGCCAACCCGGAAGGCTTCGGCTTCCTGCGCCCGGACGAAGGCGGCGACGATCTGTTCCTGTCGCCATACGAGATGCGCAAGGTCATGCACGGTGATCGTGCACTGGCCAATGTCACCGGCATCGACCGCCGTGGCCGCCGTGAAGGCGCCATCGCTCGCGTGCTGGAACGTGGCGTCAACCGTCTGATCGGGCATTTCAGCATCGAGGCAGGCATCAGCTATGTGGTGCCGGATGACAAGCGCATCCAGCGCAACATCCAGATCCCGGGCGACCTCACTGGTGGCGCCAAGGACGGGCAGTTGGTCGTCTGCGAGCTGACCCATGCACCGGATTCGCGCCGTCCGCCAATCGGCAAGATCATTGCCGTGCTCGGCGACAAGCTGACCCCGTCGCTGGTGGTGGAAACCGCCATCCACGGCCATGAGCTGCCCTACGAGTTCCCGCCGGAAGTGCTGGACGAAGCCACGGCCGTGCCGTTGACGGTGGAAGCGTCGATGATCGGCAAGCGTGTCGATCTGCGTTCGATGCCGTTGGTCACCATCGATGGTGAAGACGCCAAGGACTTCGATGACGCCGTCTATTGCGAGCCGAACCGCGACGGTTTCCGGCTGGTGGTGGCCATTGCCGACGTCTCCAACTATGTGCGTCCTGGCACGCCGTTGGATGACGAAGCCCAGCGCCGCGCGACCTCGGTGTACTTCCCCGGTTTCGTGGTGCCGATGCTGCCGGAGACGCTGTCCAACGGCATCTGCTCGCTGCGGCCGAAGGAAGACCGCATGTGCTTCGTTTGCGACATGCAGATCGGGCGCGATGGCCAGGTCAGCGAGTCGAAGTTCTACGAAGCGGTGATGAATTCACACGCACGCCTGACCTACACGCAGGTGTGGGCAGCGGTAGGCGAGGACGACGCGGACACCAAGGCCTTCATCGGCCCGCTGCTGCCGCAGATCCAGAACCTGCACCAGCTCTACCGCATCCTGTCCAAGGCGCGCGAGCGCCGTGGCGCGATCGAGTTTGAATCCTCGGAAGTGCGCTTCGTGCTGGACAACCGTGGCGAGGTCACCCAGGCCGGCATGATGGTGCGCAACGACGCCCACAAGCTGATCGAGGAATGCATGATTGCCGCCAACGTGGAGGCCGCGCGCTACCTGCTGTCCAAGCATGTGCCGGCGCCGTTCCGCGTGCATGAGCGGCCGCCGGAGTCCAAGTTCGCCGACCTGCTGGAGTTCCTCAAGGAATTCAAGCTGAGTCTGCCGGCGTGGAGCAAGGTGCAGCCGGGCGATTACACCAAGCTGCTGAAGAAGGTGCGCGAGCGCCCGGACGCGGCGTTGCTGGAATCGGTGTTGCTGCGCAGCCAGTCGCTGGCGGTGTATTCGCCGGACAACAACGGTCACTTCGGTTTGGCGCTGGAGGCCTACGCCCACTTCACCTCGCCAATCCGTCGCTACCCCGACTTGCTGGTGCACCGCGCGATCAAGTACGCGCTGACCGGCGGTCCGCTCGACAAGTACACCTATACCCCGCGCGAAATGGCGGCCTTGTCGCTGCAATGCTCCGAGCGTGAGCGCCGCGCCGATGAGGCCGAGCGCGAGGTCGACGAGCGCTTCCGTGCGGCATGGATGGAAAAGCACGTTGGCAGCCAGTTCGATGGCGTGATCAGCGGCGTGACCAGCTTCGGCCTGTTCGTCGAACTGTACGAGTCCAAGGTCAATGGCCTGGTCCACGTGACCCAGCTGCCGCACGACTATTACCAGTTCGACCCGATCCGCAAGACGCTGAGCGGCGACCGTCGTGGCAACGAGTTCCGGCTTGGTGACCGGGTCCGCATCCTGGTGCTCAAGGCCAGCATGGAAGAGCGCAAGATCGACTTCCGTCTGGTCGAGGACAAGGACGGCAAGGTGGACCCGCCGGCACCGGCGCCGCTGCCCGAACGGGGCAAGCCAGCCAAGCGCACCAAGCAGAAGTATTGATGCCGGAAGCGGCCCTCGCAGCAGCGAAGGTCGCCTTTCCCGCACCCCGCAGGCCGGTGGCAGCTGCGGTCCGGGCCGAATCGGCCTACCATTGCCACCCCCAGAAGTCCCCATGTGACGCCCATGAGCAAGCAGAACCAGTGGATCGTCGGCGTCAATGCCGTTGCTTCGTCGATCGAAAAAGACCCCGAAAACGTCCGCGAGGTCCTGATCGAGGCCGGCGCCAAGAACCCGCGCCTCGTTGAAATCGAGGAAGAAGCCCTGCGCAAGGGCATCGACGTACGCAAGGTCAACGCCCAGGCGCTGGGCGGCGTGGCTGGCCAGGTCCGCCACCAAGGCGTGGTCGCGCGCTATGCCGCACCCAAGCTGTGGGACGAGAATGAGCTGAAGGGCCTGATCGAAGCGGCCGAAGGCAAGGCGCTGGTGCTGGTGCTGGACGAGGTGCAGGACCCGCACAACCTCGGCGCCTGCCTGCGCAGCGCCGCCGCCGCTGGCGTCACCGCGGTGGTGATTCCCAAGGACAAGAGCGCCCCGGTCAATGCGACCGTGCGCAAGGTCAGCGCTGGTGCGGCCGACAGCATTCCGGTGGTGTCGGTGACCAATCTGGTCCGCTGCATCAAGGACATGCAGAAGCTGGGCGTGTGGGTTTACGGCCTGGCCGGTGAATCGGATACCACCATCCACAAGCTCGACCTGCGCGGCAACGTGGCGCTGGTGATGGGCGGCGAAGCCGACGGCATGCGTCGCCTGACCCGCGAAACCTGCGATCAGCTGGTGCGCATCCCGATGCCCGGCGACGTTGAGAGCCTCAATGTATCCGTGGCGACGGGTGTGGCATTGTTCGAGGCAGTCCGCCAACGCCTGTAAGGAACACCATGCCCCGCACGCCGCATCGTCTTTTCCTCCGATTGACTGTGGCGCTGGCGGGGCTTTGCGTCCTGAGCGCCGCCGCCCAGGACGCACCTCGCGTACGCGCACGTGATCTGGGCGTCGCGCCCGGCATCTTCAGCCCCGGTAGCAACAACGCGATCACCGACGTGGCTGGCGTGCGCGTTGGTCAGGTGACGCTGAGTACCGGCAATACGGTGCGTACCGGCGTCACCGCGATCCTGCCGCACCCCGACAATGCCTACCGCTCACGGGTGCCAGCGGCGCTGCATGTGGGCAATGGCTTCGGCAAATTCATCGGCAGCACCCAGGTCAATGAGCTGGGCGAACTGGAAACCCCGATCCTGCTGACCTGCACGCTATGTGTGTGGAAGGCAGCGGATGCGATGGCCGATTGGATGCTGGCGCAGCCGGACATGCAGCAGGTGCGCTCGTTGAACGTGGTCGTAGGCGAGACCAACGATGGCGGGCTCAATGACATCCGCGCGCGGCCGGTCACTGCTGATGCGGTGCGTCGGGCATTGGAAACCGCCAAGAGCGGGCCGGTGCAGGAAGGTAGCGTTGGCGCAGGCACCGGCACGGTGGCATTTGGTTGGAAGGGCGGCATTGGTACCTCATCGCGCAAGCTGCCCGAGAGTCTGGGCGGCTGGACCGTCGGCGTGCTGGTGCAAGCCAATTTCGGCGGTGTCTTGCAGGTGGAAGGTGCGCCGGTTGGGGGTGAGCTGGACCGTTTTGCGTTCCAGAATGCGGTGGCCGCGCAGGGCAATGTGGGCGGGCTTGCCGATGATCGCGGCGATGGCTCGGTGATCATCGTGGTGGCGACCGACGCGCCGTTATCGGATCGCAATCTGCGGCGCTTGGCGTCGCGCGGGATGATGGGGCTTGGGCGCACGGGTAGTTCTGCATCAAATGGCAGCGGCGACTATGTGCTGGCGTTTTCAACCGCCGAATCGGTGCGACGTGGGTTCGATGCGGCGCAGTTGCACACTACCGAACTGGCAAACGAGCAGATGAGCGCGGTGTTCCAGGCCAGCGTGGATGCGGTGGAAGAGTCGGTTTACAACGCCTTGTTCATGGCGACCACGGTGAGCGGCAATGGACAGACGGTGGAGGCGATTCCGCTGGACAAGGTACGGGAGGTTTTGCAGCGGCATGGGGTAAAAGCACCGGGGCAGTAGGGTGCCCGGAGTGCTGCAGGCCGCAAAGATGCCTGTCGAAATCCCTTCTCCCGCCTGCGGGAGAAGGTGGCGCGAAGCGTCGGATGAGGGGAGCTTTTGACTTCTTCTTGCCAGGAGCTTCCCCTCACCCCAACCCCTCTCCCGTGAACGGGAGAGGGGCTTAAGCGGCATTACTGCTGCTGTTGGGCCCCACCACCCAGCGCCTTATAAAGCGTCACATCATTCACCAGCTGGCTGCGCTTGGTTTGCGCCAATGACAGCTCTGCATTGCGACGGGTCTGCTCCGCTTCCAGCCAGGTACGCAGATCGGTAGCACCAGCGCGATACCGCACCTCATACAAACCTGCGATCTCCACCGCCTCGTCATACGAAGCCTGCGCCGCAGCGACCTGCTCAGCCAGGCGCATGCGCGCGGACAATGCGTTGTCCACTTCCGACAGCGCGGTATACAGCGTGCGCCGGAAATCATTGGCGGCGATCTGATACGACAGATCCGCCGATTTCATATCCAGCTGCATCTGCCGGAATTTCAGGAAGGGCAGGCTCAAGCCCGCACCCAGCGTCGCCACTGGATTGGTCAGCACATCGCCCAGTGAAGTGGCAGAACTGCCTACCGAGCCACTCAAGCTCAAGCTGGGGTAGTAGCTGGTGGCCGTCACCTTGATGCTCTTCAGCGACTGCCGCAGGCGCAGCTCGGCAGCGCGCAGGTCCGGTCGGCGTGCCAGCAACTCGGCAGGCATGCCTTCGACCAGGGCCGGGCTCTGCGCGACATCCAGATTCTGCGGTTCGTTCGCCAACGGCCACGGCTGGCCGTCCAGCAGCACGGTCAATGCATTGCGGGTTTCCACCCGTTGCTGTTCCAGCTGCGACTGCGCAGCCTTCTGGCTCTCGATGTTCTGCTGTGCCTGGCGCACTTCCAGCCGCGAAACGCCACCAGCATCGAACTGGGTCTGCACCAATAAAGCAGTACGCTGCAGACGCTCAAGATTGGCCTGGCCGGTGGCAATCGCTTGGTTGAGATAACCCAGCTGCCAGTACAACTCGGTGCTCTGGCCGACCAGGCTGAGCGCAGTGCTCTGCAGGTCCTGCGCGGTGGCCTGCGCTTCCCAGCGGGCGATATCGCGCTGGCCACGCAGCTTGCCCCACAGGTCCAGCTCCCAGCCCAGCGAGACGCTGGCGCTGTTGTTGCGCGACCAGTCGTCGCTGCTGTCGATACTGCGGCTGCCATTGGCGCTCACCGAACCATTGGCCTGAGGCCACAGATCTGCGCTGGCCAAGCCAGCTTGGGCGCGGGCGCGTTCCAGCTTCAAACCGGCCGAAGCCATATCGGTATTGCTGGCGAGCACGCGCTCGATCAGCTGATCCAGGTTCGGGTCGGCGAAGCCCTGCCACCAGGCGTCGGCATGCACATCGGCAACCGGTGCGGTCACTTCGTGCTCGATGGCCTGCACCGGCGCATTGGCGGCGGCATCGCCACGGCCGTAGACATTGGGCACGCGCATGTCGGCGGCGGGATCGGCGCTGGGCGTGGTGGCGCAGCCGACCAAGGCAGCAGTCAAGGCAGCGGAGAGTAGTACGGGACGCAGTGCTTTCATGGTCATCTTCATTCGCGGGCCAAGGCCTCGACCGGGTCGAGCTGGGCGGCGTTGCGGGCCGGCAGGAAACCGAACGCCACGCCGATCAGGGTCGAGCAGGCGAAGGCGGCAACGATCGAGCCGGTGGAGAACAGCAGGGTGAAGCTGGCACCAAAGGTCTGGAAGGCCCAGCCGATCGACAGCGCTAGTGCGATGCCAAGCACGCCGCCGAGCAGGCAGACCAGCACAGCCTCGATCAGAAACTGCTGGCGGATGTCGCTTTGCCGGGCACCCACTGCCATGCGCACACCGATTTCGCGGGTACGCTCGGTCACCGATACCAGCATGATGTTCATCACCCCGATGCCGCCGACCACCAGTGCAATCGCAGCGATCGCGCCGATCAGCAAGGTCATGGTCTTGGTGGTGGACTCGATGGTCTCGCGGATCTCGGCAGTGTTGCTGAGGAAGAAATCTTCGGTGCCGTGGCGTAGGGTCAGCAGTTTGGTGATGGCCGATTGCGCAGCATCCATCGGCGTGTCGTCCTTGATCCGAAGGGTGATGCCGCTCAGGTAGGTCTGCCCCAGCATGCGCGCCATCACTGTGGTGTAAGGCACCCAGACGCTGAGATTGGTACTGCCACCAAAGCCCATCGACTGGCGCTTGGCCACACCGATCACCCGCGCCGGCACATTGCCCAGCAGCACGACCTTGCCGAGCGGATCATCACTGCCGAACAGCTGGCTGCGGGTGTTCTCGTCGATCACCACCACCTGGGCCAAGCCCTTTACTTCGCTTTCATCGAAGTAGCGACCGCTGATCAAGGTCATGCCCTTGACCCGGAAGTACTGATCACCGATGCCGGCGACCTGCGCCGAGGCCGCCTTGTTGCCGACCCGCGCGGTAACCGAACTCGACACGCTGGGGGTGACGCTGTCGATATAGCTCTGCGTGGCCAGTGCCTCGGCATCACCGCTTCTCAGCGTCTGCACGCGGCCGGAGCGCATATCGCCGAAGCCTCTGCCCGGATAGACGTCGATGGTATTGGTGCCAAGCGAGGAGATGTTCTGCAGGATCTGCTGCTGAGAGCCGTTGCCCATCGCCACCACCGACACCACCGAGGCGATGCCGATGATGATGCCGAGCATGGTCAGGAAGGTGCGCAGGCGGTGCGCGTTCATTGCCAGCAAGGCCATGCGGAAGGCTTCGACGAAGCGATCACGTGCGGCCTGGAAGGCACTGCCGCCGGTGCGCACGGGGGCAGGGCGTTGCTGTTTCTGCAGAGCCGGCACTTTGTCGTTGCGGCGATCGGCGACGATCACGCCATCGTGGATTTCGATGATGCGCTGGGCGTGCTCGGCCACGTGCATGTCGTGGGTAACGATGATGATGGTCTGGCCTTCGGCATGCAGTTCGCCGAGGATGTTCATCACTTCTTCGCCGGAAGCGCTGTCCAGCGCGCCGGTGGGTTCATCGGCGAGGATCACCTCGCCACCGTTCATCAGCGCACGCGCGATGGAGACGCGCTGCTGCTGGCCGCCGGACAGTTGGCCCGGCTTGTGACCCATGCGGTCGCTCAGGCCCAGCCGCGCGAGCAAAGCCTCGGCGCGGCTGCGGCGGGCGTCGGCAGGCGTACCGGCATAGATCGCCGGTACTTCCACGTTGCCGCGTGCATCCAGGTCACCCAGCAGGTGATAGCGCTGGAAGATGAAGCCGAAATGTTCACGGCGCAGTTCGGCCAGCTCATCGGGTTGCATGCGCCCGGTTTCGCGGCCGGCGACTTTGTAGGAACCCACGGTGGGGCGGTCCAGGCAGCCGAGGATGTTCATCAGCGTCGACTTGCCCGAACCGGACTGGCCAACGATGGCGACCATCTCGCCGGCATGGATGTCGAGATTGACGTCCTTCAGCACAGCGATGGTTTCCTCGCCGGCCGGGAACTCGCGACGCAGGTCGCGCAGTTGCAGCAGTGGTTGGCTCATCGGCGCGGACCACCCATCATCGGGCCCATCGGACTGCGCTGGTTGCTGCTGGACTTCTCGCCGGCGGTGACCTCGCCGACCACGACCAGCTCGCCTTCCTTCAGGCCTTCCAGTACTTCGACGTTGGAGCCGTTGTTGAGGCCGATTTTGATCGTGCGCGGCTCCGGCTGGCCGTCCTTGTTGACCACCCGCACCACGTAGTTGTTGCTCTTGGCCAGTGCAGCGGCATCCGGCTGGCGACGTTGCTGGCGCTGGCCTTCCTGCTTGCTGCGGGCGGCGCGCTGCTCACCATTGGCGGCATTCGCGCCGGGGCCACGACCGCCTTCCGGCACCTTGGGGCCGAGCGCGACGGTGGGGATCAACAGCGCGTCCTTGGCCTGGGCCAGCATCACCGAGACCTGCGCGGTCATGTCGATGCGCAGCGTGCCGTCCGGGTTCTCCACGTCGAACAGCGCGTTGTAGTACACGGCGGTGCTGGAGCTGGACGAGGACGAACTGCTGGAGCTGGTGCTGTCGGTGCTGATCGAGGCCGGCGCCGGGTTCACCGTGCGCAGCGTGGCCTGGTACTTGTGGTCCGGGTTGCCGAGGATGGTGAAGTACACCGGCATGCCGGGCTTGACCTTGACCACGTCGGCCTCGGAGATCTCGGCATTCACGGTGACCAGATCCAGCCGCGCCAGTTTGACGATGGTCGGCGCCGACTGATTGGCGTTGACGGTGCGGCCTTCTTCGGCGACCACCGCGACCACGGTGCCGTCGATGGGTGCGGTGATGCGGGTATAGCCGAGGTTGGCCTGGGCAGTGCCAAGTTCGGTTTCGCGCTGACGGATCTGTGCATCGAGCGCGCGGATCTGCGCGCGGGTGCTGGCCAGGTTGGCCTCGGCCGACTCGTAGTCGGCGCGCGAGGTGGCTTCGGCGGCCAGCATCTCCTTCTGGCGGGCGAAGGCCAGTTCGGATTCCTTCAGCGAGGCGGTCTGCACCGCACGCTGGGCGCGGATGTTTTCCAACGCGGCTTCGGCGTTCTTCAGGCTGTTCTCCTGGGTGACCGAGTCGATCTCGGCGATCAGGTCGCCTTGCTTGACCACGTCGCCAAGCTGCACCTTCAGTACCTTGATCTGGCCCGAAGCCTGCGCACCGACGCTGACCAGCTTGTAGGCATCGATGACGCCGGTGGCGTCGACGGTCTGTTCCAGGTCGCCACGGCTGACCGGCGAGGTGGCCATCGAAGGAGCAGCGGGCTTGCGCGTGGCCCAGAACACGCCGCCGGCGATCAGGGCGACGATGGCAGCGGCAAGCAGGATGCGGTTGCGGCGGGAGGAGGGCAGCAGCTTCACGGTGATCAGGCACTCAGGCTGGGCCGCAGCGTGCGGCGTTGATGCCAGTGTGGTCAGCGCCCTGTTCAGCCTCAAGGCACAGTGTGTGTCGGCGTGTATCAGGTTCAGCCAGCCATGTATCGGCGTGTATCAAGTGCAGGTGTTGATACAAGCTGATACGTATGCGGCCGCGCACGACGATCCGCTAGCATGGATCATTGGCCCATGACGGACATACAGACCTTGCACCGCTTGTTGGTGGTAGACGACGACAGTGACATCCGCAGCCTGCTGGCCGAGCAACTGGGCAGGGCTGGCTATGCCGTGAGCACGGCGGCCGATGGCAACGATATGCGCCAGGTGTTGGCGCGCGAGCACATCGACCTGATCGTGCTGGACTTGAACCTGCCGCGCGAAGACGGCCTAGCGCTATGCCGCGAGCTGCGCGTGCGTTCGACCACGCCGGTGATCATGCTTACCGCACGCAGCGAACCGATTGATCGCGTGCTGGGGCTGGAAATGGGCGCCGATGATTACCTGGCCAAGCCCTTCGAGCCGCGCGAGCTGCTGGCACGCATCCGCAACGTGCTGCGCCGGACCGAGGCCTTGCCGACCAACATGGAACCGCTGGCGATGCGCCGGGCGCTGTTCTCCGGCTGGGTGTTCGACCTGGAGCACCGCCATTTGATCGACCCGGCCAAACGGGTGGTGATGCTGTCTGGTGCCGAGTTCCGCCTGCTGCGGGTGTTGGTCGCCCACGCCAACAAGGTGTTGACGCGCGAGCAGCTGGTGTCGCTGAGCAGCGGTCGCAATTACGAATCGCAGGATCGCGCCATCGACCTGCAGATCAGCCGCCTGCGGCAGAAGCTGGCCGATGCAGGCGGAGCCGATGGCTTGATCAAGACGGTGCGCAACGAGGGCTATGTGTTTGCCAGTGCGGTGACGCTGGAATGAAGCGGCTGCGTCTGTTCCTGTCGTCGATGGCTGGGCGGCTGTTCGTCATACTGCTGGTCGGCATGATGGTGGCGGCGATAGGCGCGACGCTGCTGGCCGAGAGCCGTCGCCAGCAGGAGTTCGAGCGGCAGAACCTTGCGCGTATCGCCGACCGGCTGCAGGGCTTCGTCAATCTATTGGACGGCAACCCGGAGCTGCGCAGCCGCTTGCTCGCCGTGGGTGGGCCCAGCGTGCGCGAGGTCAAAGGCGACTTCCGCACCGGTGATGTGGACCAGGCCTTGATGGCGGTACTGGCAGCACGCGGCGGCGCAGTTGCCAGTGCGCAGGTACGCGCCAGCAGCTTCCGCGCCTGCATGCCACCCTTGCCGGAATTCCTGCCGCCACCCGGGCGCGGACAGCGATCCCAGCACACGCGTGAGCGCGATCCAGCATTTACCCCGCCGCGCTGTCGTTTGGTGGAGTTGAAGCTCACCGATGGCACACCGCTACGGCTGGCGCTGGAGTACCCGGCGGTTGCAAGACGCAGCGGGGCGGCGTTCGACCCGTGGTTCCTGTCGCTGCTGGCATTGGCGATCGGTCTGCTGGCCTATGTGGTTGCACGCATCGCCAGCTCGCCATTGCAGCGACTGGCAAACCGCGCCACCGAGCTCGGCCACGACCTGCAGCGTGAGCCACTGCCGGTGAGCGGACCGTTGGAAGTGCAACGTGCTGCTGAAGCCTTCAATGCCATGCAGAAGCGTCTGCAGCGCCACTTGAGCGAGCGCACGCAGATGTTGGCGGCAATCACCCATGACCTGCAGACGCCATCGACGCGACTGCGACTGCGGCTGGAAAACGTGCAGGACGAGCAGCTGCGCGAGCGCCTGATTGGCGATCTTGCTGCGATGCAGGCATTGATCCGCGAGGGATTGGATCTTGCCCGCAGTGCCGAGAGTGCCGAGCAACGTGCCGCGCTGGATCTGGACTCGCTGCTGGAAAGCGTGGTCGAGGACGCCGCCGAATCCGGTCATGACGCGGTGCTGGAGCAGGGTAGCGGCGCGGTGCTGATGCTGCGGCCGTTGGCGATGCGGCGCCTGTTCTCCAACCTGGTCGACAACGCGGTGAAGTACGGCCGCGCCGCGCATGTCAGCGCAGGCCGCGATGGCGATGCGGTGGAGGTGCGAGTGCGCGATAACGGCCCGGGCCTTGCCGAGGACGAACTGGAAGCCGTGTTCACCCCGTTCCTGCGCTTGGAGACTTCGCGTTCACGCGAGACCGGCGGTGCCGGCCTTGGTCTGACCATCGCCCGCGCCCTCGCAGAGAAAGACGGTGCAAACCTGACCCTGCGCAATCACCCGGGCGGAGGCTTGGAAGCCATCGTGCGTTGGGATGCACCGCAATGGCCGGCCAACGGCTGATTGCAACGCGGGCAGGACTGCTTGCAGGTGTGGTTGTAGGAGCGGCGTAAGCCGCGAAGCCACAGCTGCATCCGGAGCTAATAGAAAGGCGCTGTTGTTGCTGTGTCGATCGGGAAGACTCTCTTTGCGATCCGGTAGATTGTCAGCTTCGCGGCTTACGCCGCTCCTACAGTTCCTCCGGCCAGGATTGTGTGCTTTTACGCCGCCAATCACATTCCAGTGAAGATCCTCAGCGCCAACGGTCACTCAGCCATGCAAAAAGGGCGCTGTTTGTTAGTATCCCCGGACCAGCTTGGGGCAAGAACGATGGCAGCAGAGAAGAATCCGGTAACCCGGTCGAGCGTGGGGATGCGCGCGATGTGGGGCAGGGCCAAGGTCTTTGCAAATCGAAGTGTGTCAGCACCGATTGTGCTGGCTGGAGTTGCCGCAACACCTGCCTGGGCACAGGGCGGAATGGATAGTTCCTCGCCATTGCTTGCAGTACTGCCGCTTCCTGGCCTGCTTGCCGGCTTGTGCCTGTTGTTGATCGCAGCCTTGCTATGGCTGGCACTGCAGCTCAAGCAACAGCGGGGGCGCGCCCAACAGTTGGCTGCACAGGAGCATGCGCGATCCGATCAGCTGCATCTGCAGAACGCCCGTTTGGAAACTGCTTTACTTGAAAAAGCGCAGCTTGAACAACGGCTGCGCGAGCAGGCCGAAGCATTCGAACGGCTGGCCAATGAAGATGATCTCAGTGGCCTGCCCAACCGTCGCGCATTTGACGACGTGCTTGCGCGCGACATGGCAGCAGCGCGTCGTACCGGGCGTTCACTGAGTCTGGTGGTGCTTAGCATCGATCACCTCAAGCAGATCAATGCGCAGTGGTCGCGTGCAGTCGGCGACCTGGTGTTGTGCGAAGTAGGTGATCTGATGCGGCGCAGCTTGCGTGCTTCCGACATGCCGGCACGGCTGGGCAACAAGGAGTTCGCGGTGTTGTTGAGTGACACGGCGCTGCCAGAAGCTGAGATCGCCTGTCGAAGGCTGCAGCGTCTGTTCGGCCAATACGCCGAATGGGGCGGGCACGAGGCCGGCGACATCAAGGTCAGCTTCAGTGCCGGCGTAGTGCAGCTGGGCGAGGACGATCAGGCGCCGGTGCTGTTCTACCAGCGCGCAAAAAACGCGCTGGCGCAGGCGAAGAAAGAAGGCCGCGCGCGAACCTGCGCGGCCTGAGGCTGGTAAAACTCAGCGGCCGGGAGCGGTCGGCCAGGCGTTGACGATCTTGCAGAACAGGCGTGCGGTCTGCTCAGTGTCATACACCGCGCTATGCGCCTCACTGGCATCCCACTCGAAGCCGGCAGCCTGTACCGAGCGGGCCAGCACGGTCTGGCCATAGGCCACGCCGGCCAGCGTCACCGTGTCGAACACGCTGAAGGGATGGAAGGGGTTGCGCTTATGGCCGCTGCGGGCGACGGTGGCGTTGACGAAATTCAGGTCGAAATGGGCGTTATGGCCGACCAGGATCGCGCGCTGGCAGTTGTACTTTTTCATCGCGGCACGGATCGGGGCGAACACATGTTCCAGTGCGTCGCGCTCTGGCTTGGCCAGGCGGAACGGGTGGTCGAGCACAATGCCGGTGATTTCCAACGACTTGGGGTCGATTTCGGTGCCTTCGGCCGGAATCACATGTGCACTGGCTGTCTGGCCCGGGTAGAGCTGGCCGTTCTCGTCCATCTCCACCGGTACGGCGGCGATCTCGAGCAGGGCATGGCGATTACAGTCAAAGCCGCCCGTTTCCACGTCCACCACCACCGGCAGGAAGCCACGGAAGCGTTGCGCCATCGGCGTGAAAGCAGGGCGGGGGACCGAGGGTTCAGCAAATTCGTTCATCGCAATAGGGTAGCAGAGCAGGTCAAGTGGCCGTGTCAGCAAGGGGCGGCAAGCGCTGTCGGAAGGCCGTAGTGCCGAGCCATGCTCGGCAAGGGGCTTTGCCGATGTAGTGCCGAGCCATGCTCGGCAGGGGCTCTGCCGGTAGAGCCTCAGCCGAGCATGGCTCGGCTCTACAGGGGCATTCCCGGTAATGCCTGAAAGCCAACCCCTCTCCAACCCTTCCCTACGCCTTCGGCGCAAGGGAGGGGGCAGAGGCACCCAGCAAACAGCCCTTGTCCCGCAATTGCTGCAGCATCGCTGCGCCTGTGCTGATGAAAGCCTCATCAGCTTCAGTACCCGCTTCAACCGCCAACTCCCGCAACTGCTCAAGCCCGCTGAGGGTGGGTAACTGCTCCAGCCGTTCCAATAGCCGGTACAGCAACGGTGATAGCTCGGAGAAAATGATGGCACCATCAGCCTCGCGCCGCGCCAGCAGCAACGTCGCATGTAGCGACGGCGCACCGGGCTGATAATCCAGACCAATCCTATGCACCGGCCACTGGTAAGCCAGCGCCCGGCACAAGGGGGAACAGACCGGGCTGCCAGCCAGCAGGTCACCATCAGGATCATGCTCAGGCGCCGGCTCATCACTGATCTTCAGCGCCAGCTCGATCCATTCGTAATGGGCCAGTTCCAGCAACCAAGGCGCTTGTGGATCGGCGGATCGATTGTCCAGAAAGGCAATGAACTCCTGCCCGATCTCCGGGAACAGTGGTGTATGCGCACGGTGCTCGCGACAGAAATCGCGCACCAGCTGCTGCCAGCGCGACTCGCCCAAGGTACGTGCGATAACCGGGAAATTGGCAGCCAGCAGACCCTGGATATTGTTGAAATACAGCTCGCGGTACACCTGCATGCGCGTGTCGTCGATATCCGCTGGAGCAGGATGCTGCGACGGGTCGCGCAGGTGCGCGGCAAAGCGCATCTGTAGGTCGCGCAGGGACTCAGCCATGAGCGGCCTGCTGCAATTGACGGATACGCGTCAGCTCCCCCAGCAACTCGGGCAGCGGCGGGAAGTTGAAGTCGCGCTCCAGCAGGGTGGGGCGCACGCCATGCATGGCGTAGGTGTCGGCCAGCAAGGCCCAGACATCGCCCTTGACCGGCATGCCATGGGTGTCGATCTTCAAATCTTCGGCTTCGTCGTGATGACCCGCAACGTGGTAGCTGGCAATGCGCTGTGAGGGTAGGCGTGCCAGAAACGCGCGCGCGTCATAGCCGTGGTTGATGGCGTTTACGTAGACGTTGTTGACGTCCAGCAACAGGTCGCAATCGGCTTCGTCGAGCACCGCGTTGATGAACTCGGCCTCGTCCATGTCCGCCGCGGGCACGGCGTAGTAGGAGGCATTTTCCACGGCGATACGGCGACCGAGGATGTCCTGGGTCTGACGGATGCGCGCGGCAACATGGTGCACGGCTTCGGCGGTGAAGGGCAGTGGCAGCAGCTCGTAGAGATGGCCGTCATCCGTGCACCAGCTCAGGTGCTCGCTGTACAGCGCGACCTGATGCTGGTCGAGGAAGTGCCGCGTGCGAGCAAGGAATTCCAAATCCAGCGGGGCGGGGCCACCCAGCGACAGCGACAGCCCATGGCAGCTGAGCGGGTGCCGCTGCGACAGCGCGGACAGCGCTTCGCCCAAACCGCCGCCAACGCCAATCCAGTTGTCCGGGGCGCATTCGAGAAAGTCGAATGCGCCAGCCGGTGCTGCCTGCAGGGCGTCGAGCAGCGAGCGCCGCAGGCCCAGACCAGCGCTGGCCTGGGCTGGCATGCGCTGGTCGGGTGTGTGCTGCCTTGGCGTGCTGGGCTTAGTGCTTACCGCCACACTTGCCCTCACCGCACTTGCCCTCGGCCTTTGCTTTGTCTGCGCCGGCAGCTGCTTCGCCGTCAGCCTTGGCGGCATCGGTCTTGGACTTGTCCTTGTCTGCGCCGCACTTGCCTTCGCCACATTTACCCTCGCCGCACTTGCCTTCGGCCTTTTGCTTGGCGGCGGCATCGGTTGCTTGAGTAGTGGCGGTGGCGGCTTGGGCTTCGGCGGTCGGCGGGGTCTGGGCGCTGGCGCCGAGCGCATAGCCTTGAGCGAGATCGGTCATGGCAAAGGCAGGGGCCGCCATGCTGCCGAGCAGGGCAGCGCCCAAGGCGAGGGTGGTGGACTTGCGGATGTCGATGGCCATTGATTGTGTCTCCGGTAGTGGTTGGGCCGGGGGGAGGCTGGAGCTTAACAAGCAGCCCGTCTCAACGGCGCGACCTTGCCATCGTTGGAATGACAAGGGGCCCACTTGGGGCCCGCGTTGGTTCAGCTGATGCTGGCGATCAGCGATGTCCGCTGACGATATCGATGATCAGCCCGCTGGCTACGGCCATCAGTACATAGCGGTCATCGAGCTTGCGCCATTCGTTGCCGCGTCCGGGCTTGCGCAGGCCGTGCCGGTGGTAATCGGCGACGCGGTTGCCGCGCTGGTTCTGCGCCAAGTGCTCGCCCTTGCGCGGGGCGCGATGGGCGCTGTTATTGGAAGCTTGACGGGCGCCATTGTGTCCGGCAGGAGCATGGCTGCTGTTGCCGTGGCTCTGGGCGTGCGAGGCAGAACTGCGGGGCGATTTGTCGTGGCGTGTTCCGTCACGGTCGCGGTCCTGCGTGGGGCTGGCAAACGCAGCGCTGGAGGCCAGCAGGGACAGGCTCAGGAGGGTGGCGGCGATACGCTTCATGGGAATTCCTCGGTGCGCGGCGGGAGTGCTGCGGACGAGTCCATGCTCGAAAAAAATCCGTGAATGCCCGATTAAAAATGTGGGCTGGGGCGTATCGCTTTGTACCGGTCTGTATCGGCCCGCCACGACGAGGTGCAGCGGGCCGATGCGGACAGGTAGGCGTTGCGGCCGCAGCGCGTGCACGCAGCGGCTTTGCAGGAACGGATCAGGCGTGATCGACGGTGCTGGTTTCGTCGCGCTTTTCGCGTGGCGGTAGCGGCGCATCACCGTGCACCAAGAACCAGACGTTCTCGGCGATATTGGTTGCGTGGTCGCCGATGCGTTCCAGGTTCTTGGCCATGAACAGCAGGTGCGTGCACGGGGTGATGTTGCGCGGGTCTTCCATCATGTAGGTCAGCAGCTCGCGGAACAGCGCGGTGTATTGGGCGTCCAGGCGTGCGTCGTCGGCACGCAGCTTCAGCGCGGCCTCGGCATCATTGTCGCGATAGGCCTCCATCGCGCGGCGAACCTGCATTGCAGCCAGCCGGCCCAAAGCGCGGACACCTTGGATCTGCGGCAGCGGCGGCACCGCGGCAAGCGCGATGGAGCGCTTGGCGACGTTGGCGGCATAGTCGCCGATGCGCTCGATGTCGGCTGGGATGCGCAGGCCAGCGAGGATTTCGCGCAGGTCGCGGGCCATCGGCCCACGCAGGGCCAGGCGCATCACGTCGTGGCTGATCTGCTGCTCAAGCTGGTCGATGGCCTCGTCGTTGGCGACGATGCGCTGCGCGGCCTTTTCGTCGCGGCGCTCGATCACGTCCAGCGCGGCTTCGAGCTGGGCAACGGACATTTCGCCCATGCGCACGATCTCGGCTACCAGTCGCTGCTGTTCTTCGTCATAGCTCTTGACGATGTGGTCGTTGGGAAGATTCATGGAATGCTCGCTGGAGACTGTTCGGGAGGGACTGCATTCGTTCGGGAGCTGCGTTGCCATCCATGGCGTACATCTGGCTTCGGAGTGCGGCCGGGCCGTCCTTGGCCAGGCGTCCAGCGGGCGGCGAACCCTTGCACGGTCCGCGCGCGCCAGCCTCAGCCAAAGCGACCGGTGATGTAATCCTCGGTCTGCTGCTTGGAGGGGTTGGAGAAGATGGTTTCGGTGCGGTCGTGCTCGATCAGGTCGCCCAGGTACATGAAGGCGGTGTAGTCGGAGACGCGCGCAGCCTGCTGCATGTTGTGGGTGACGATGGCGATGGTGTAGTCGTTCTTCAGCTCTTCGACCAGCTGCTCGATGCGGCTGGTGGAGATCGGGTCCAGCGCCGAGGTCGGCTCGTCGAGCAGCAGCACGTCCGGGCGCAGCGCCACGGCGCGGGCGATACACAGACGCTGCTGCTGGCCACCGGACAGGCCCAGCGCGCTCTGGTTGAGCTTGTCCTTCACTTCGTCCCACAGCGCGCCCTGACGCAGCGCCTGCTCGACGCGCACGGCCATGTCGGCCTTGGACAGCTTCTCGTGATGGCGGATGCCGTAGGCGACGTTCTCGAAGATGGTCATCGGGAACGGCACCGGCTTCTGGAACACCATGCCAACCTTGGAGCGCAGGCGGTTCATCGGGTACTTGGGCGAAAGGATGTTCTCACCGTCCAGCAGAACTTCACCGCGCGCTTCCAGTTTCGGATACAGCGCGTAGATGCGGTTGAAGATGCGCAGCAGGGTGGACTTGCCGCAACCGGAAGGGCCGATCAGCGCGGTGACGCGCTTTTCCGGAATCTCCAGGTTGATGCTCTTCAGCGCGTGGAACTTGTCGTAGTAGAAGTCCAGGCCGCGTGCTGCCAGCTTGACCGGCGCAGGCGTGTGCAGCGACTGGTTGGCGGCGGGCACGGAGATGCGCTGCATCGGTACGGCGTTGCTGAGGTCGTTCATGGGAAGGTCCATGGCAATCAATCGTTTAAGTTCAGTCGTTCGAGATGCGGTTACGCAGCAGCAGGCCGCGCGCGGAGAGGCTGACCAGCAGGACGAACACGGTCAGCACCAGGGCACCAGCCCAAGCCAACACCTGCCAGGATTCGTACGGGCTGCCGGCAAACTGGTTCATCACTACCGGCACCGAAGCCATCGGCTGCATCACATTGCTGTTCCAGTACTGGTTGCCGAAGGCGGTGAACAGCAGCGGTGCGGTTTCGCCGGAGATGCGCGCCAGAGCCAGCAGGATGCCGGTGACGATGCCGGCCATGGCGCTGCGGTACAGCACCTGCATGATGACCTTCCACTGCGGCACGCCCAGTGCCAATGCGGCTTCGCGCATCTGCACCGGTACCAGTCGCAGCATTTCGTCGGTGGTGCGGATCACCACCGGCAGCACGATGAAGGCCAGCGACAGCGCGCCTGCAAATGCCGAGAACTGGCCGCCGGTCTGCATCACGTACAGCGTGTAGACGAACAGGCCCAGCACGATGGAGGGTGCCGACAGCAGGATGTCATTGACGAAGCGCACCACGGTGCCAGCCTTGCGGGCGTTGCCATACTCGGCCAGCCAGGTACCGGCGGCCACGCCCAGCGGCGTGCCGATGCCGATCGCCATCGCACACATCACCGCGCTGCCGAAGAAGGCGTTGAGCAGGCCGCCTTGCTGCATCGGCGGCGGCGTCATCTTGGTGAACAGATCCAGGTTGATGCCGGGCAGGCCCTTGGACAGCAGCGTCCACAGGATCCAGCCGAGGAAGAACAGGCCGAACAAGGCGGTCGCGCAACCCATGAACAGGGCAAGGACATTGACGACGCGGCGGCGCAGGTACAGCGAATCAGCGGAAGCGGACATCAGTTGCCCTCCTTGCGGGACAGGCGCATCAGCATCAGGCGGGCCAGTGCCAGCACCACGAAGGTGACGATGAACAATACGAAGCCGAGCAGCAGCAGCGCCGAGCGGTAAGTTTCAGTGGCCTCGCCGAAATCGTTGGCGATCAGCGCGGCGATGGTGGTGCCGGGCTCCAGCAGCGACGGGGTCAGGCGCACGCTGTTGCCGATCACGAAGGCGACCGCCATCGTTTCGCCGAGAGCACGGCCGAGGCCAAGGAACACGCCGCCGATGACAGCAGAGCGGGTGTAAGGCAGCACGATGTCCCAGCTCACTTCCCACTTGGTCGAACCCAGCGCGTACGCGGATTCTTTCAGGCGGGTGGGGACAGTGAGGAAGACTTCACGCATCACCGAGGAGATGAAGGGGATGACCATGATCGCCAGCACGAAGCCGGCGGTGAGCATGCCGATGCCCAGCGGCGGGCCGCGGAACAAGGCGCCGATCACCGGCAGTGGGCCAAGGTGGTCATTGAGGAACGGGGTGACGTACTCGGTCATCACCGGCACCAGTACGAACAGGCCCCACATGCCGTAGATGATGGACGGGATGCCTGCCAACAGTTCGATGGCGGTGCCGACCGGGCCACGCAGCCAGCGCGGTGCCACTTCGGTCAGGAAGAAGGCGATACCGAAGCTCACCGGCACCGCGATCAACATCGCGATCAGCGCGGTGACGATGGTGCCGTAGATCGGTGCCAGTGCGCCGAACTTGTTCTCGACTGGATTCCACTCGGAGGAGTAGAAGAAGCTCAGGCCCTGCTCCTGCAGCGCGTGGCGGCCGCCCCAGAGCATGGATAGTGCGGCGCCGGCCAGGGCGACCAGGACGAAGACGACGGTGGCGACCAGGAACCAGCGGAAAAGACGCTCGTTGCGGGCGTCACGCAGATCGCGCGATGTGGGCGAGGAAGCTAGGGACGGTGCAATGGCATTCATGGCAGCGGCAGGGGCCCAGGAGGATGCGGTGAAATATCAATCCCTCGTTGGAGGGGGGAGCCGTCGTTTCTGCTTTTGTTCGTCATTCCCGCGTAGGCGGGGATCGCTTTTCAGCGGTCATTCCCGCGTAGGCGGGAATCGCTCTTGCTGTTGATGGTGCGTATGGCTTCAACAGCGAGGGCGGAGCAAGAGCAGCAACAACAGCAGCAACAGCAACAGCAACAACAAAAGCAGAATCACGAGCGATCCCCGCCTGCGCGGGGATGACGCAATGACAAAGGCGGGGGGGCGCGCCCCGACCGGGCCCGCCACACAGGAAAAAAAAAAAAAAACAACAAAAAAAACAGAAAAAAAAAGGAGAAAGAGCCCGAAACCCAAAACAAAAA
>NZ_JBRREI010000056.1:0-28913 GCF_056760195.1 Stenotrophomonas sp. STEN020 | reverse complement strand
GCCGAGCCATGCTCGGCACGGGCGTTGCCGGGCAGTCCTCATGCCGAGCATGGCTCGGCACTACAGGTGGAGCTTCTGCTCGGTATTACTCTTTCGGCGGTTCCGGGCGGCTTTCCATCATCAGCGATAGTGCGGCCTTGGCCATCAGGTGGGCGCTGATCGGCGCGGTGATGAACAGGAATACGGTGATAAGCAGCTCGCGTGGCTGCGGGTCCTGGCCAAGGAAAATGTGGTACGCCACCGAGCACACCAATACGCAGCCAACGCCCAGCGTGCTGGCCTTGGTCGGTGCGTGCAGGCGCTTGAAGAAATCGGAGAAACGTACCAGGCCGAGTGCACCTATCAGGATGAAGATGCAGCCGAAGGCCAGCAACGCCGACAGCGCGATTTGCAGAAAGGTGATCATTCGACGATATCCCTGCGCAGCACGAACTTGCTCAGCACCACCGTGCTGCAGAAGCCGAGCATGGCGATGATCAAGGCGGCCTCGAAGTAGATGGCCGAGTCCAGGTACATGCCGAACAGCATCAGTTCGGCGATAGCGGTGACCGACAAGGTATCCAGTGCCAGGATGCGGTCCGGCACGGTTGGCCCACGCAGCAGCCGCCACAACGACAGCAGCATGGCGATGCCGACCACGTGCATGCACACGATCAGGGTGGTTTCGAATATCTGGTAACCGTTCACGGGAAGATCTCCATCAGCGGCGCTTCGTAGCGGCTCTTGATCTCGTTGATCAGGGCGGTGGCATCTTCGAGGTGCAGCACATGCACCAGCAGGTGGCGGCGGTCCTCGGACAACGCCGCCGACACCGTGCCCGGGGTCAGGGTAATGAAACTGGTCAGTGCGGCGATACCGTGGATGTTGGCGATGTCCAGCGGCACCCAGATGAAGCCAGGCTTGAGCTTGTGCTCCGGTCCCAGCACCTGCGCGGCCACGCGCAGGTTGGAGACCAGGATGTCCCACAGCACTACCGCCAGCAGCTTGGGAATAGGTCGCAGCGAGCCCAGGCGGGCGAACTCACGGTCCAGGCGCGCGGCGAACAAGGGGATCACCACGCCCAGCAGCATGCCCAGCAGCAACTGGCCAAGATCGAAGCTGTCGGACATCAACAGCCAGAAGGCGACCACGGTGATCGACAGGGCGGGCGACGGGAATACCCGGCGCAGCAGGGGGCGACGTTCGCTCATGGCTGCCTCACCTGCGGCGTGGTGCCGCGTACGTCATTCAGGTATTGATCCGGTGCCAGCAGCTGTGTGGCGATGGCATCGGTCTGGCGCATCAGCGGCCCGGCGAACACCGTCATCAGCACCACATAGCCGAGCAGCAGGCAGGTAGCGGCGGTTTCGAACGGACGTGCCGGGGCTTCGACCGGCTCTGGCGCAGGCGCGCTGTCATCGTCACCGGGCACATGCCAGAACAGACGGATGCCGGTGCGTGCCAGGCCCATGATCACCAGCAGGCTGCTGCCCAGTACGGCGCTCCAGACCACCGCGGTATGTGCTTCCGGCACGGCCGAGAGCAGCGCCGCCTTGGCCAGGAAACCGGCCAGCGGCGGAAGCCCGGCAACGGCTACCGCACCGACCAGGAACAACAGGCCCGGCACGGTCTTGCCAGGCAGCACGGTGAGCTCATGCTCGCGGCGGCGGTCGGCCTGCTGGCGACGGCGCCGCATCAAGTCGGCGATCAGGAACAGCGCAGCGGCGGCGAAGGTGCTGTGCGGCAGGTAGTACAGGCCAGCGGAGATCGTGCCGGTGTTGCCCAGCGCGAAGGCGATGAACAAGGTCGCCGCCGACACCACCACCAGGTAAGCCACCAGCACGCTCATGCGGGTGGCTGCCAGTGCACCCAGCGCGCCAACCACCAGGGTCGCGATGCCGGCCCACAACAGCCAATCGCTGCCGTAACCGCTCAGCGCACCAGCATCGGCATCGAACCACAACGAGGTCACCCGCAGCACCGAGTACAGGCCGACCTTGGTCATGATCACGAACAGCGCGGCGACCGCGGCCGGCGCACGCGCATACGACTCGGGCAGCCACAGGTACATCGGCAGCAGCGCGGCCTTGGAGCAGAACACCAGCAGCAGCAGGCCCAGGGCGGCCTTGGCCAGCTTCAGGTGCGAAGGCGGCAACTCGACGATGCGCTGGCTGATCTCGGCCAGGTTCAAGGAACCCAGGGTGGCGTAGAGCATGCCCAGCGCGATCAGGAACAGGGTCGAGGCGGTGACGTTGAACACCACGTAATGCAGGCCGATGCGCATGCGCAGGCCACGTCCGCCGGACAGCAGCAGGCCGTAGGAGGCGATCAGC
Source organism: Stenotrophomonas sp. STEN020 (assembly GCF_056760195.1). Classification (NCBI taxonomy): domain Bacteria; kingdom Pseudomonadati; phylum Pseudomonadota; class Gammaproteobacteria; order Lysobacterales; family Lysobacteraceae; genus Stenotrophomonas; species Stenotrophomonas sp. STEN020. Next base: position 26,601 of record NZ_JBRREI010000056.1, on the reverse strand, counting down.
ATCACCTCGAAGAACACAAACAGATTGAAGATATCGCCAGTCAGGAAGGCGCCGTTGAGGCCGACCAGCTGGAACTGGAACAGCGCGTGGAAATGCGGCGCACGCCGGTCCCAGCCGGTGCAGGCGTACAGCAGGCAGGCGATGGCCAGCAGCAGGGTGGTGAGCAGCATCCAGCCGGCCAGGCCATCAGCCACCAACGCGATGCCCAGGCGCGCCGGCCAGTCACCCAGCAGGTAGGCCGAGATCTGGCCCTGGCTGGTCTGTGCGAACAGCAATGCCACCGCTGCGGCCAGGGCGGCCATGCTGGCCCAGGCCACCGTGCGCTGCACCTTGGGGCCGTAGCGGCGGTGTTCGATGAACAGCGACAGCGCGGCGCCCAGCAGCGGAATAAGGATCGGCAGGATCACCAGATGATTCATGCGCCGCCCCCCGACTTGGCCGCTTGCTCAGCCGGCAGTTCGGGCTCGTGCGCATCGACGTGGTCGCTGTGGTTGTCGCTGCGGCTGCGCATCGCCAGCACGATGCTCACCGCGGTCATCGCGAAGGCGATCACGATGGCGGTCAGCACCAGCGCCTGCGGCAGCGGGTCGGTGTAGTGCACCAGGCTGGTGGCCACGCCGTCCTTGAGCACTGGCGCCTTGCCGGTGACCGGCCGCCCCGCGCTGAAGATCAGCAGGTTGGTGGCATAGGACAGGAAGGTCATGCCCAGGATCACATCGAAGCTACGCGCACGTAGCAGCAGGTAGACGCCGATGCCGGCCAGTACGCCGATGGCGCTTGCCAATGCCAGTTCCATCAGTGCATCTCCCCGGTGCGTGCCGAACGGCGGTGGATATCGATTTCGCCGTTGCGGGCATTGCGGGTGCGCGAGGGCTTGATGGTGCCCATCATCGACAGGATCAGCATCACCCCGCCAAACACCACCAGGTAGACGCCGGTGTCAAAACCAATCGCACTGGCCAGCGGCACGGTGCCGATCAGCGGCAGCTCTAGGTCGAGGTGGCCACTGGTCAGGAACGGCACGCCGAACAGCATCGAGGCCACGCCGCTGAGCAGGGCGATCAACAAGCCCAGGCCGATGCAGCGGATGTAGTCGAAGCCGAAGCGCGATTCCACCGACACGGTGCCCTGGATCACGTACTGGATCAGCAACGGCACCGCCAGCACCAGGCCGGCGACGAAGCCGCCACCAGGCGCGTTGTGGCCGCGCAGGAACAGGAAGATCGACACCGTGAGCGTCAGCGGGAACATGATCTGGGCCAGATCGGCCGGCACCGGCAGCTTGATCGGCGGGCCCGGCATGATCTGCTCCGGCGCCATCCGCGTGCGTCGCAGCATCGCGTGCACCACCAGCGCGGCGATGCCGAACACGGTGATCTCACCGAAGGTATCGAAGCCACGGAAGTCGACCAGGATCACGTTGACCACGTTGTGGCCATAGGCCTCGGGCAGTGAACGCAGCAGCATCTCGCCGGACATGGTGTTGGGCGGCAGCGTCATCAACGAATAGGCCAACGCGGCGATGCCGCCGCCGGCAACGATGGCGAGTACCGCATCGCGGCGCTTGCGCCAGCGCGAGTGCTCCGGCGGTGACTGTGCGGGCAGGTAGTTCATGCCCAGCAGCATCAGCACCAGCGTCACCATCTCCACCATCAGCTGGGTCAGGGCCAGGTCTGGTGCCGACAGGAACACGAAGGTCAGTGCCACCATCAGGCCGGTGCCGCCCATCACGATCACCGCCAACAGGCGCTGCTGGTACAGGAACAACCCGGCGAACGCGCAGGCCAGCATCACCAGCCACAGCGTCCAGCCCAGCAATGGCATGGACTGCGGGGCCGGCCACAGCGGCATCACCGGATTGGCGATGTAGGGCGCGGCAGCGACGATCACCGCCACCAGCACCAGCGCGAACAGCATGCGCTGCAGGCTGCCATTGGCCAGCACGGTAGTGACGCGGTGGGCGAAGCCGAACAACGCGTCCAGCCCGCGATGGAACAGGTGCTTGCCGGTGGGGCGGTTGCGCGCGGCATACAGGTCGGTGAAGCGGCGCAGGCCGAAGTACAGCGCAACACCGCCGACCACACCAATCGCGCTCATCGCCAATGGCAGGTTGAAGCCGTGCCAGACCGACAGGCTGTACTCCGGCATCGCGGTGCCGAGGATGGAGGCTGCCGCGGTCTGCAGCACCGGCGCGATGGTCAGCGCCGGGGCGATGCCGACGGCCAGGCAGATCACCACCAGTACTTCCACCGGCACCTTCATCCAGCGCGGCGGCTCATGTGGCACCACGTCTATGTCGACCGGGCCCTTGCCGAAGAAGGTGTCGTGGACGAAGCGCAGGCTGTAGGCCACGCCGAGGATGCCGGCCAGCAGGGCGGCAGCGCTCATCGCCCGCCGCATCCAGTCCGGGCCCTGCGTTGCCAGTGCCTCGGCGAACAGCATTTCCTTGGACAGGAAGCCGTTGAGCAACGGGATGCCGGCCATCGCCAGCGAGGCAACGATGGCCAGCGCACTGGTGATCGGCATCAGCTTGCGCAGGCCACCGAGCCGGCGCATGTCGCGGGTGCCGGTCTCGTGGTCGATGATGCCGGCGGCCATGAACAGCGAGGCCTTGAAGGTGGCGTGGTTGAGGATGTGGAACACGCCGGCCACCACCGCCATCGGCGTGGACAGGCCGAACAGCAAGGTGATCAGGCCCAGGTGCGAGATCGTCGAATAGGCCAGCAGGCCCTTGAGGTCATGCTGGAAGATCGCATTCCAGGCGCCGATCAGCAGGGTGAGCGCACCAATGCCGCTGACCACGTAGAAGAACAGCTCGGTGCCGGCCAGCGCCGGGTGCAGGCGGGCAAGCAGGAACACGCCGGCCTTCACCATCGTTGCGGAGTGCAGGTAGGCCGAAACCGGGGTCGGCGCGGCCATTGCCTGCGGCAGCCAGAAGTGGAACGGGAACTGCGCGCTCTTGGTGAAGATGCCGGCCAGCACCAGCAGCAGTGCCCATGGGTACAAGGCACTGGCGCGGATCAGGTCGCCCGAGGCCAGCACCACATCCAGGTCGAAACTGCCGACGATGCGGCCGATCAACAGCACACCGGCGAGCAGGGCCAGGCCGCCGCCACCGGTGACGATCAAGGCCATGCGCGCGCCCTCGCGGGCGTCCTTGCGGTGCGACCAGAAGCCAATCAGCAGGAACGAACTGATGCTGGTCAGTTCCCAGAACACCATCAATAGCAAAAGATTGCCTGCCAGCACCATGCCCAGCATTGCGCCCATGAACAGCAGCAGGTAGCTGTAGAAGCGCCGCGCGCTGTCCTTGGCTGACAGGTAGTAGTGCGCATACAGCACCACCAGCGCGCCGATGCCCAGCACCAGCCCGGTGAACATCCAGGCCAGACCATCCAGGCGCAGGCTGAAATCCAGACCGATCTGCGGCAGCCATTGCCAGCTGTTGCGGACGATCTCGCCGTCGAGCACGGCCGGGGTGGCGCTGCCGAGCAGGGCCAGACCTAGAACCGGTGCCGCTGCTGCTGTCCATGCGGCTGCACTGCGCGACAAACGGCCATTGAGAGCGATGGCCGCTGCCAGCAGAAAGGGCAGCGCAAGCAGTAGCAACAGGACTGGCGTCATGTAGGGGCGCGGTTCAGAAAGGGGTTTTGCAGTCTAACAGGCGATTTTTTCGATCCGCGACTTTTTCTGAATGATCCGTTCGGGTTGGAACGCTGGAGCCAGTGCTGCCAGTGGCTGTGGGCGGGGAACACGGAAGCGCCGTGTCGCGCTGGGCTCCGTCCGATGCGGTGCAGCAGCTTGGCAGTTTGTAGGAGCGGCGTGAGCCGCGAAGCTGGCGAATCATCAGATGGCGCAGATGCCAAGCGAGTCAGCAATGTCAGCTTCGCGGCTTACACCGCTCCTACAACACTAACGCCTATCCAGGTGACGGCTGCGGAATCGGGGCGGCTTCGCCTATCCTTCCGCCCATGGAGAATGACATTCGCAGTGCAGCGGGCGGTAAGCGCGCGCTGGTATTTGGTGGCAGTGGTCAGATCGGTGAACGTCTGTTGGCGAACCTGGTTGCGGCGGGCTGGCAGGCAACAGCAGTGACGCGGCAGCAACGCGAGGCCATGCCCGGGGTGGAGTGGCAGCTGGGCGACCTGTCCAGCACCCACCTGGTAGACCAGCCAGTGGATGCGGTTTTCAGCTGTGGTCCACTGGATCACTTCGCGCGCTGGTATGCAGCATCGAACATCAATGCACCAAGGGTGGTCGCGTTTGGCTCGACCAGCGTGGACGTGAAACAGGATTCGTCCGAGCCGGCTGAGCGCGATGTCGCGCGGCGCCTGCGCGAAGCTGAGCGCGTGTTGTTCGACAGCGCAGCGGCGCGGGACGTGGCTGCGACTGTGCTGCGGCCAACCCTGGTTTACGGCGCGGCCAGCGATAAGACCCTCACCAAGATCGCGGCGCTGGCCACCCGCACCGGCTTCTTTGCGTTGCCTGCAAATGCCAATGGCCTGCGCCAACCGGTGCATGTGCAGGATCTGGCCGATGCGGCGATGCAGGTGCTGGCGCACCCGGCCACGGCTGGCAAGGCCTATGCCCTGGGCGGTGGCGAAGTGCTGGGCTATGCCGAGATGGTGCGACGGACGCTGGCTTGTCTGCCTGCGCGGCCACGCCTGCTGCGTGTACCCGCACCGCTGTTCAAACTGGCCTTGCGTCTGGCCCATGCCGGTGGACGACTGCAGGGCATGAATGCAGCGGCGCTGGCGCGGATGACCGAGCCGCTGGCGTTCGATATCGAACCGGCGCGTCGCGATTTCGGCTATGCGCCACGCGCGTTTGTTGCCGAAGCGGCAATGTTCATTGCTTCGACGGCGGATGCAGCCTAGCTGCCGAACGCCTCAGTAATGCCAGCCGAACTGCCGGAACAGCTTAGACAGCACCCAGATCGGCCCGATCAGCAGATAGGTCAGGTCGGTGAGGAAACTCGGTCGGCGGCCTTCGATCTTGTGGCCGATGAACTGCGCGATCCATGCCACCACGAACACGCCGATGGCGATGTACAGCAGCATCTGGATGCCGAGCCGGTCTTCCAGCAGCCGGCAGATGCAGCCGAACACGAAGAAGATGATCAGCATGCCGATGCCGAGTGGGCGCGACAGGCGGTTGTAATAGGCCCAGGTGCCGAACATGGCGAATGCCGCCCAGATGCCATGCTGGAACCACGGCACCAGCGGTGGAATGCACCACAGCATGGCAATCACCGACCACAGGATCGCGGGCACCGCGAACACGTGGATGGTCTGATTGGTGTGGTTGACGTGATCGCCAGAGTAGCTGGCGAAGTAACGATCCACCGGACGCGCAATACTCATTCCAACTCCCTCCCGGGTTGACTGGCAGAGCATAGCGCGGCTTCCCTACGGATGCGCACGGTGGCCGTGCGCATCCGTGACGGGCACAGCAGGATCAGTCGACGCTGATGCCGGCCAGCTTGTCCAGCGCTTCGGCGTACTTGGCGCGGGTACGCTCGATCACCTCGGCCGGCAGTGCCGGGCCCGGTGCGGTCTTGTCCCAGTCCAGCGTTTCCAGGTAGTCGCGCACGAACTGCTTGTCGTAGCTGGGCGGGCTGATGCCCACCTGATACTCGTCGGCCGGCCAGTAACGCGAGGAATCCGGGGTCAGCATCTCGTCCATGATGTACAGACGGCCATCGGCATCGGTACCGAACTCGAACTTGGTATCGGCCAGCAGGATGCCGCGCTCGGCCGCGTACTCGGCGGCGAACTGGTAAATGCGCAGGGTGGCATCACGCACCTTCTCGGCCATGTCAGCGCCCACTGCCTTGACCATCGCGTCGAAGTCGATGTTCTCGTCGTGGTCGCCTACCGCCGCCTTGGTCGACGGGGTGAAGATGGCTTCGGGCAGCTTTTCAGCCTGCTGCAGGCCGTCGGGCAGGGCGATGCCGCTGATCTTGCCGGTGCGCTGGTAGTCCTTCCAGCCGCTGCCGATCACGTAGCCGCGGGCAATGGCTTCCACCGGTACCGGCTTGAGCTTCTTGGTCACCACCGCACGCTTGGCGTACAGCGCCGGGTCCACGCCTTCGGGCAGCACGCTGGCCACGTCGATGCCGGTCAGGTGGTTGGGCATCAGGTGCGCGGTCTTGGCGAACCAGAAATTGGATACCTGGCACAGCATTTCGCCCTTGCCCGGGATCGGGTCGGGCAGCACCACGTCGAACGCCGACAGGCGATCGGTGGCGACCATCAACAGGTATTCGCCCGGAGGGGTTCCGGCCGGCAGACGTTCGCGCGGGATATCAAACACATCACGCACCTTGCCGCGATGGCGCAAGGGCAGGCCGGGAAGATCGGATTGCAACAGCGTGGTCGGCACGGGCACTCCTGGGACTTGGCAATGAATGCCGCCGGCTTGGAGGACCCGGGTCTGGAGGACCCGCAGGGCCCGCGGCTGGTCGGCGGGCGGCCTAGTGTACGGCCGGATTGGGCCGCTGTGGCATAAAATGCACGTCTTGCTTGCCCACAGGCCATTCACCCACCCATGCGCTGGTACGGAAAACTGTTCGGCTTCATCGCCGGGGCCCTGCTTTTCAGGCCCAACCCCTTGTTTGGCGGGATAATTGGCCTGTTGCTGGGGCATGCCTTCGACAACGATTGGTTCAAGCTCGGCAAGGACCTGCCGTACCGTGAGCTGGGGGTCACCCGCGACGCCACCGACGCCGAGATCGACCTGGCCTACCGCCGCCTGATGTCCCAGTACCACCCCGACAAAGTGGCCGGCGCCGCCCCCGAGCTGCGCGCCCAGGCCGAAAGGAAGGCCCGGCAGATCAACGCCGCCTACGACCGCATCAAATCCCTGCGTAAACGCTGAAAGGCCCCGCCATGTCCAATTGCATCATCGCCCCGTCCATTCTCTCGGCCAATTTCGCCAAGCTCGGCGAGGAGGTCGACAACGTGTTGGCCGCTGGCGCCGACTGGGTCCATTTCGACGTAATGGACAACCACTACGTGCCCAACCTGACCATCGGCCCGATGGTCTGCCAGGCCCTGCGCAAGCACGGTGTCACCGCGCCGATCGACGTACACCTGATGGTGGAGCCGGTGGACCGCATCGTGCCGGACTTCGCCGAGGCTGGCGCCAGCATCATCAGCTTCCACCCGGAAGCCAGCCGCCACGTACACCGCACCATCCAGCTGATCAAGTCGCACGGCTGCAAGGCCGGCCTGGTGTTGAACCCGGCGACCCCGGTTGAAGTGCTGGACTGGGTGCTGGAAGACCTGGACCTGGTGCTGCTGATGTCGGTGAACCCGGGCTTCGGCGGCCAGGCTTTCATTCCCTCGACCTTGGACAAGCTGCGTGCAGTGCGCGCGATGATCGACAAGCTCGGCAAGCCGGTGATGCTGGAAGTGGACGGCGGCGTAAAGGCCGACAACATCGGTGAGATCGCCGCTGCCGGTGCCGATGCCTTCGTTGCCGGTTCGGCCATTTTCAACGCGCCCAACTACGCCGAGATGATCACCAAGATGCGCGGCAATGTCGCGGCGGCGCGAGGCTGAGTGATGAGCGCGGCTGAAGTGCAGATTCGTCCGGCGCTGGCCGATGACGCAGGCCTGATCCTGCACTTCATCCGCGAGTTGGCCATCTACGAGAAGGCCGAATCCTCGGTGCAGACCGACGAGGCGGGCATTCGCGCCAGCCTGTTTTCTGCCGATGCCAAGGCGCAGGCCTTGATCTGCGAACGCGGTGGTCAGGCGATTGGCTACGCCGTGTTCTTCCACAACTATTCGACCTGGCTGGGCCGCAACGGCATCTACCTGGAAGACCTGTACGTCAGCCCGGAAGCGCGTGGCAGCGGAGCAGGCAAGGCATTGCTGCAGCACATCGCCAGGCTGGCGGTGGAGCAGGGTTGTGGTCGCTTCGAATGGTCGGTGCTGGATTGGAATACGCCGGCCATCGAGTTCTACAAGGCTGCCGGTGCAGTAGCGCAGGACGAATGGACGGTATACCGCCTGCAAGGCGATGCGCTGCAGAAATTCGCCAAAGGCGGCTGATCTGTAGTGCCGAGCCATGCTCGGCAGAGGCTTTCCCAGCAATGCAAAGGTAGTGCCGAGCCATGCTCGGCAGAGGCTTTCACAGCAATGCAAAGGTAGTGCCGAGCCATGCTCGGCAGGGGCTTTCCCGGTAATGCAAAGGTAGTGCCGAGCCATGCTCGGCAGGGGGCTTCACCTGTGATCTTTGAAACTCGCCTGTAAAGCCCCAGCCGAGCATGGCTCGGCTCTACAGGTAAAGCAAAAAAAAGCCGCAACGTTGCCGTTGCGGCCGGGGAATCATCGGAGGCTGATCCTGCCTCCATCCGTCGTCCTTGCTATGGCCTTCCATTCTCCGGATCGACAATGACGACTTCATGACGGGCCGCAACCAGCCAAGGCCGGTGGCACTCCTGTTTGCCGTAGGGGCATCGCCCACAACATTACAGAGAGTTCATGCAGCGGCCATCTCCAAGATAGGCGGGCGGGCGCAATCTGACCCCGATGGCGAAACACAACGCCATCCAGAATCCTCGTCATCGTCGTTACAGCCAGCTCAAGGACCACTCTCATGAAGATCTCCGCCATTCTCCTGGCCGTTGGCCTGTCGCTCGGCGCAGGCGCCGCGTTTGCCGCCCAGACCACCGCTCCGGCCGCTGCTCCTGCTCCCGCCCACGCAATGGCCAGCAGCACACAGCCGGCTGCCCATCACGCCGCCAAGAAGCACCACGGCAAGAAGCATCACCACAGTGCTGCGAAGCAGGCCGTAGCTGCACCGGCCGCAACTGGCGCCGGCAGCCGCTGATCGCGGTTGGACGTGCCGGTCAACATCCCGGGGCGTCGCTTTAGTGAAAAGGCCCCGTCAATGACGGGGCCCTTTCCTGTGCGCGCCTGGCAGGAGCGCTCCGTCGGCGGGTAGTGCTCAGGATCCAGCATGTCGGGGGTGTGTCGTGAAGATGATCCTTGCCCTTTTGTTGGTCGGCGCGTTGTGCGCGGTGGGTCTGCTGGCGGCGGCGCCGTTGCCGACTTCGCCGTTGTCCACTTCAGCGGGAGCGGTATCGCCGCCGCATCCCGCCGCAGCCGCCAAGCAAACCCAGGTCGTCCGCCGTTGCCTCAAGCGCAGCGCGATCGGCCGATGTGAGCGCTGGTCGCTGCCGTCGAGGCGTCCGCTGGTGGACGCGGCCACCTCGCCGCGACCGCGCAAGCCCTGAACGACGGCAGCGCATGCAGCCAGCATGCACACACAGCGCTATTCTCAGAACAGTTCGTACGGAGTGTGGGCATGCGGATATTGGTGGTCGAGGACGATGCACAGATCGCCAGCTTCCTGGTCAAGGGACTGAAGGAAGAGGGGCATGCCGTGGACAGCGTGGCCGATGGCCGGCAGGGCCTGTTCATGGCCACCACCGAGGCCTACGCGGCGATCGTGCTGGACCGCATGCTGCCGGTGATCGACGGCATGACCGTGCTGCGCACCCTGCGCGGTGCCGGCATCACTGTGCCGGTATTGATGCTGACCGCCCTGGGTGAGGTGGAACATCGGGTCGAAGGCCTGCGCGCTGGTGCCGATGACTACCTGGTCAAGCCCTTCGCCTATTCCGAGTTCAGCGCACGTCTGGAAAGCCTGTTGCGCCGTGGCGGCAATGCCGCTGCAGCGGGCGAAGCCACCCGCCTGCGGGTGGAGGACCTGGAGTTGGACCTGCTCAAGCGCAGCGCCAGCCGCGCTGGCCGCAGCATCGAATTGTTGCCGCGTGAATTCCGCCTGCTGGAATACCTGATGCGGCAGAGTGGCCGGGTGGTAACGCGGACCATGCTGCTGGAGGCGGTCTGGGACTATCACTTCGATCCGCAGACCAATGTGATCGATGTGCATATCAGCCGCCTGCGGCAGAAGATCGATCACGGTCATGCCATGCCCTTGCTGCATACCGTGCGTGGCGCCGGCTACCGGCTGGGCAACTGATGCGCTTGTTGCGCTCCACCACGTCGCGGCTGGCGCTGTCGGTATCGATGGCGTTTCTGCTGGCGTGCATGCTGCTTGGTACCGGCATCTATCTGGCGGTGTCCACGCTGCTGGAGCGCGACGCGCACGAACTCGTGCGTGCCGACGGTGCAGGCCTGCGCGATATCTATCGTCACGCTGGTTACGGTCGTCTGCGCGAAGAGATACAAACGCGCATCGAAATGCCCGAGGATCCTGACGCGCTGTACATGCTGTTGGCTGCCGATGGCAGGGTGGTCGCCGGCTCCTTGCAGGCGGTGCCCGGTTGGAAGTCGCAGCAGCGCTGGCTGGAGTTCGTCGATGAAGAGGCCGACGATGCCCCGCGGGTGGTGGCCTACCAACAGCAGTTGGATAACGGTGGCTACCTGATCACCGGCCTGCGCATGCGCTCGGAGGATGGCTTTCTTCGACTGATCCTGCATTCTGCCTTGGCTGCATTGCTGGTTGCAGCGCTGATGGGCGCGATTGTCGGGCGCTGGACATCGCGCTGGGTTGCGCGTCGCCTGGCCAGTCTGGACCGCACCGCCGAGCGGGTTGCCGCTGGCGAGATGGAACTGCGCGCGCATAGCGATGGCAGCGGCGATGCGTTTGATCGGGTCGCCTTGCGTTTCAACGGCATGCTCGATCGCATCCAGGAACTGCTGGATGGCGTTCGTCACGCCACCGATCACATCGCTCATGATCTGCGTACGCCGCTGAGCCGTTTGCGCGGGAGGCTGGAAACGATGCGCGCTACGCCAGCGATCGCAGCTTCGCCGCAGGCCTTGGCCGAGTTGGATGCGGGTCTGGCCGAAACCGATACCTTGTTGCAGTCGTTTGCGGCCTTGCTGCGGCTGGCGCGCATCGAAGCCCAGGCACCGCCGCAAGGTGAGGGCGCGCAGCCGCTCGACCTGCAGGCGCTGGCGACCGATGCCATCGAGCTGTATGCACCGATGGCAGCCGAGCGCGGTCTGCAGCTCGTGCAGCACACGGCGCCGGTCATTGTTCCCGGCGATGCGGATCAACTGTTCCAGTTGCTGATCAATCTGCTGGACAACGCCATCAAGTACGCGCCGGCCGGCACCGCCATAACCGTCACGATAGGCCGGGAACAGGGGCAGGCGCTGTTGCAGGTCGACGATCAGGGGCCGGGTATCCCGGTCCAGGAGCGGCAGCGGGTGTTTGATCGCTTCGAGCGCCTGCAGATCGACCGCGGCACGCCCGGCACCGGCCTTGGGTTGAGTCTGGTGCGGGCGGTGGTACATCGGCACCGCGGTAGCGTCACTCTGGACGACTGCGGGCCAGGTTTGCGGGTGCGTGTGCTGTTGCCTGCAACGGAAAGCCGATAGATGCAGGTGGCAGTAGTCCCATGGCAGCTTTGCAGTTGAGGATCGCCTGCGGTGATGGTGGTCTCTAAAGAGGGCCACTGGGTCACTATCGAAATCGACAAGCCGCGGTGCAACTGTTGGCGCCGCGATAAGCGGTCTGCGCAGAGGTGTTCGGGAGTGGGTCTGAGGGAGTGACACGATAGGCTTGGGTGCACCATCTAGCTATCCCCGCATGCGTATTAAAGGGCACCTGAAGGCAGAAAAAAATAGATTTCAGGGTACTGCTGGAAATTAATATTTCTGAAATTTACCCGACCATAGGATCTCGCCCGGTTTGTCCATTCCGGGAACGTCTATATGGTTCAGTATCCAAAGAACAACGCCAGGTCTCCTGCTTTATCCGCACTGTCCCTGGTAGTTTTTTCTCTAGTGCCGCGGTTTGCCGAGGCTGCGAAGGCGGACGAAGCACCGCTTCCGGTCAAGTTGGATGGCATCACGGTGACAGCGCAGAAACGCGAACAGTCGATCAAGGATGTGCCTATATCCATTTTCGCCGTGGTGGGGCAGGACATAGAGAAGCAGAATTTCACCGATTTCGAACGGATGTCTACACGAATTCCGGGTTTTTTTGTGCAGCAGCAAACCGATAGTTCGGCAAGTTTCGTGATGCGTGGTATCGAAGCGGGAAATGCTGGTGCAGTGTCCGAGCCCAGTATTTCATTCTTTCTCAACGACGTTGATACCAGTCGTTCGCGAGGAATGCTCAAGGAGTTGTTCGATATCGAGCGGGTGGAGGTGGCCAAGGGACCTCAAGGCACGTTGTATGGGCGTGGTGCGCAGATCGGCGCGATTGCCGTCTATACCCGCAAAGCTGACCTGTCCAATCGTGAGTGGCAGACCGAGGGGCAGTTGGGGAACTATGGCCTATACAGTGGTACTGCGATCTACAACGCCCCGTTGATCAAGGACGAGCTTGGCCTGCGTGTCGCCGTGCGCAGACGTGAGCGGAGCGGCTACGTACGTAACCTGTCAGGTGGGGATAAGTTGAATGATGATGCGATGCTGGCGGGTCGGTTCTCGCTGCGCTGGCGGCCAATAGAGGCACTTTCTCTGGACCTGATAGTGGACCATCAGGCTGACGATGATCATGCGGTGATGACCAAGGCGATAAATGTCGCATCGCCTGGCGGTGACGTCAGTCCGTTCAGCGATGCTGCGCAGAGCACGTACGGTCCGCCAGACCGTCGCCGCCAGACCGGAGTAACCGTACTGGCAGACTGGTCCGTCTCAGATGCCTGGCAATTGCGTTCGATCAGTGCGTGGCGTGAGGTCAAGTTCGCCGAGTCGTGGGATGCCGATGGCACCAGCTATCCGTTCCTGATTGGTCGCAACCTGGCAGATGATCAGCGCATTCTCAGTCAGGAAATCCGGCTTGGCTACGATCCTGGCGGGGTGTTTCGTGCCAATTTTGGTGGTGGCTACTATCGGGACGACGCGCATAATCTCACTGAATTCACAGTGAGCGAGCAGTACCTGCTTGGTGGTTTTCCGCGAGGTTTGCGGCCGGTGACAGAGTTCATGGGGCTGCCGGTAACCCAAGGCGTCGCTACCTTGGGTTCGATCACCAATCGGCGTCAGAGCATGTCCATCTACGCCAATGTAGCTTGGGACATGTTGCCAGTACTGACCTTGGATGCTGGATTGCGCTACACCCGCGATCACGCTCGTATTTGGAACTGGTCGCAGGTTTCAACCATTGATGGTATCGCGCCGCTTGTGCTGCCCAATGGCTTTGGCAACTCGCTGGGGCAGCAGTTTTCAAAGGGTGATACGTTCAATCTGCTGCAGCCGCGGGCCGCGTTGACATGGAAATTGAACAAGCAGATCAATCTCTACGCAGGGGTGTCGCGCGGACTACGCTCTGGTTATCCGCAGATCACGTTCGACGCTCCACTCAACGGTAAGGCAAGTCCTCATCCGGGTGCGGTGAGTACGGAGGAGGTTCTCAGCTATGAGGTGGGGGCAAAGGGCACGGTCGGCAGTCGCTTCTACTTTGACGCGGCAGCGTTTACCTATGACTACAATGATTTTCAGACGCGTGGCATCGACATTACGCTGCCGGTGGTCAACGCGGGTAAAGCAAGTGCGCGCGGCCTTGAGCTGACCGGCTCGTTGCAGCTACTGCGTTCACTGACGTTGACCAGTGCCTATGCCTACCTGCACACACGTTATGACAAGTTCACTGAGCTGGTGGATGGTGCGTTGGAGGACCGCGCAGGCAATGTGTTCCGTATGGCGCCCCGGCATACGGCCAGCGTCAGTTTGGATTGGCGGGCGCCGGCGTTCGGGCGCTGGGAATCTTTCGCCAGCGGCAGCTACGCCTGGCGATCGCACTACTTTCTTAATAACGACAATCTGGAAAGCGAGAGCCAAAAAGCGTTCGGACTACTCGATCTGCGCGCTGGCCTGGAGCGCAGTGGTGGCGGCGTGATTCTGGAGGTCTATGCGGAAAATGCGTTGAATACCGAGTGGGTCCGCGATGTCGGAAACAGCGGTAAATCGTTCGGGATACCTACTTCCATACGCGCCAATCCTCGGATGTTTGGCGTGCGTCTGCGCCTGCAAGGTTGGGGGGAAGCAAAATGAGACGAGCAGCGACATGTCTGGTGAGCCTGCTCGTAGCAACAGGCGTCAGTGCTGCGGAGCCGCGATTGAATCAGATACAGGTGGTTGGAACCCACAACAGCTACAGCCAACCGGCCGATCCTCGGGTTTTCCAGATCATGAATCCGCTCTTGCAGCCGGTGGTTGCCGAGCTGATGAAGCGGATGCCGGAGGACATACAGCGCGAGCTTGCTGACGAGCATCCACATGGTTTGGGTGGAGACCTGCAGCATGCATTGGAATATCGCTTTCCGGGTATTGAGGCGCAGCTACGCTTGGGGGTGCGTAGTGTGGAGCTGGACCTCAATGTTGATCATGAAGGTGGACGGTTCAGTGATCCGTTGCCCTATCGGCGGCTGCGCGAGCAAGGCGTCCGCGACTTCGAGCCCCTGTATGAAGCGGCTCTGCACGAACCTGGATTGAAAACCCTGCACATGGCGGATGTGGACTTCCGCAGCAGTTGCCCGAGTTTCCGCATATGCCTGCAGCAACTGCGCGGTTGGTCCGATGCCAGCCCAGGGCACAGTCCCGTGTTTGTTCTGCTGGAGCCGAAGTTCTCAAGCATGACGTCGGTACTTGCCGATGCGACCGCTGTGCAAGCATTCGATGCGCGCGCTTTCGCCGAGCTGGATGCATCCATTGCCAGTGTGCTGGGACGTGAGCGGGTGATCACACCCGACGACGTGCGCGGTGACTCGCTGACCCTGGAGGCGGCTGTGCGTGCGGGCCGTTGGCCGCTCCTATCCCAGGCGCGAGGAAAGTTCGTGTTCTTGATGATCGTTCCTGGCATGAATCTGGCGACTTTCGCACCGTACCTGCAAGGGCGGCCCAACCTGGAGGGTCGGATGGCGTTCGTGCAGGGCCGGCCGGGTATGCCGCATGCGGCGTTTGTGTTGATCGACAACGCGCTGAGTCGCGGTGAAGAGATCCGCAGCCTGGTCGGGAAGGGCTATCTGGTGCGCAGTCGTGCCGATATCGATACAGGCGAGGCACGTGTCAACAGCGTCTCGCGACGCGAAGCGGCGCTGAGCAGTGGGGCGCAGGTTGTGTCTACTGATTACCCGTTCAGTCCGAACATCTTCGGGAACAGCTATGTTGTCCGGCCATTTGAGGGTGGTTGGCGCTTGAACCCGGTCAATGGGGATAGCTCAGTCGTTCCCTGAGAACCTGAATACGGCATGCCGAGCGTCGGATCTGCCGGTGGCGCGCTACTTCGGGAGGGGAGTGCGTCCTCGGCAGGTGGGTTGTAGGCGACGGTTGCGATGCCGGTAGCGGGGCCTTGCTGTTGCAGGTGAAAGCAAAACCTCGCACACCGGCTCCCACACGTCGGGGCCGACATGCGGTAAAGTTGCCCGGTGCCCATTCTGACGACCAAGCGTTCCCTTTCTTCCGCTCGCCGCTGGTGGCGATGGTGGCCCGTTGCCGTCGTCCGTACCGCCATCGTCGATTCCCGGAAGGAAAGCCGTCTTGATCACGCAAGAGCAGTTCCAGCAGCTGGCCGCTGAAGGCCACAGCGCACACCCGCATAATTTCGTACCCGTCGTCCGCGAAGTACTGTCCGACCTGGACACGCCACTTTCGGTCTATCTGAAGCTCGCCGACGGCCCCTATACCTACTTGTTTGAATCGGTCGAAGGCGGCGAACGCTTCGGGCGCTATTCCATCATCGGCATGCCTGCACGCCGTATCTACAGCTTCCGTGGGCATACGCTGGAAGTCAGCGAGGTGGGCGAAGTGGTCGAGCGCCGCGAAGTAGCTGATCCGCTGGCCGAGGTTGAAGTGCTGCGCAAGCAGTACTCGGTGCCGCAGCTGGAGGGCTTGCCGGGCTTCACCGGCGGCCTGGTCGGCTGGTTCGGCTTCGAGTGCATTCAGTACATCGAGCCGCATCTGGGCGCGGGCGACAAGCCTGATGAACTCGGTACGCCCGACATCCTGCTGATGCTGTCCGAAGAGCTGGCGGTGTTCGACAACCTCAAGGGCCGGTTGTACCTGATCGTGCACGCTGACCCGGCACAGCCGCAGGCCTGGGCCCGCGCCAATCGTCGTCTTGATGAGCTTGCTCATAGGCTGCGTCAGGGTGGCGCTGGTTACCCACAGTCGCAGGTCTCCGATGCCATCGACGAGCAGGATTTCCAGTCCTCGTTCACCCGCGAGGAGTACCACGCGGTGGTGCGCAAGGCGCAGGATTACGTGCGCGCCGGCGATATTTTCCAAGTAGTCCCGAGCCAGCGCCTGCGCGTGCCGTTCCGTGCGCGGCCGATCGACGTGTACCGCGCGCTGCGCGCGTTGAATCCGTCGCCGTACATGTATTTCATCGATGTTGGCGGCACCCAGGTGGTCGGCTCCTCGCCGGAGATCCTGGCGCGCCTGCGCGATGGCATCGTCACCGTGCGTCCGATCGCCGGCACCCGTCCACGCGGCGCCACGCCGGAACTGGACAAGGCACTGGAAGTCGAGCTGCTGGCCGATCCCAAGGAGCGTGCCGAGCATGTGATGCTGATCGATCTTGGCCGCAATGATGTCGGCCGCGTCGCCGAACCGGGCACGGTCAAGGTCGGCGAGCAGTTCGTGATCGAGCGCTACAGCCACGTCATGCATATCGTCAGCGAAGTCACCGGCACCTTGAAGGCTGGGCTGAGCTATAGCGATGTGATGCGCGCGACCTTCCCGGCCGGCACCGTCAGCGGCGCGCCGAAAATCCGTGCGCTGGAAATCATCCGCGAGCTGGAACCGGTCAAGCGCAACGTCTATTCCGGCGCAGTCGGCTACATCGGCTGGAACGGCGATGCCGATACCGCCATCGCCATCCGCACCGCGGTGATCCAGGACGGTTACCTGTACGTGCAGGCTGGCGGCGGCGTGGTCTACGACTCCGATCCCGATGCCGAATGGCAGGAAACCATGAACAAGGGCCGCGCGCTGTTCCGTGCGGTGGCGCAGGCCGCGAAGGGCCTGTAAATCTGGCGTCAACGCCAGCTTTTTTCGACGTACCTGCTGTTCCTCTCACCATGACAAGGAGTGCCGCATGAAGTTGCCCCGCATGTTGCTGTGGTCATCGTTGCTGTTTGCCGCTGTTCCGCAGGCGTGGGCGCAGGCCAACTCCATTCCGTCACAGCCGCATCTGCTGGTGAAGGGTGATGCCAGCCGCAAGGTGATGCCGGATCGCTTCGTGGTGAAGATCGCGTTGGAGTCGGTGGATATGCAGACCGACATCGCCCGGCGCAAGGTCCAGGCCAATGCGGAGCGGACCATGGCCTTGTTCGCCAAGCACGGCGCCATTGCTGAGACGGTGCGCATGGACAACCTGAGCATCGAGCCATCCACGCGTTACAAGGACGATGAGGATGTGTTTGTAGGCACCGCTGTCAGCCGCGATCTGGAAGGTGCGTTTGAGAAGCCTGAGCAGTTGCAGGCCTTTCTTGGCGAGTTGAACGCCAGCAAGGAGGTCCAGGTGCGGACTGCTGCTCCGATGTATTCGGGTGAGGCGCGCCTTCGAGCCGAACTCAAGGCCGAAGCGGCTGCGCAGACGCGCGCATCGGCCAATGGGCTCGCGGATGCCTACGGGGCGAAGATCATCGGCCTCTATACGATTTCCGATGTCGCCCCCAGTTTTGCTTACGGCGTGCAGGCCGGTAGCTGGCCGAATGCAAACAGAGCGGACACCTTCTTTAGGGAAAGCGATTCGCTGGATCGGGTACAGGTTAGCGGTAGTCGCAATTTTGGCTATGCGGCACCACCACCCGGTGAGCAGCTGATAGCCAGGCCGATCACCTACACCGAAAATGTCTACGCCATATTTCTGATTAGCGATGGAAACTGAATCATGCTGTTGATGATCGACAACTACGACAGCTTCACCTTCAACCTCGTGCAATACCTGCAGATGCTGGGTGCCGAAGTGAAGGTGGTGCGCAATGACGCGATGAGCGTCGCTGAAATCGCCGCGCTGCAGCCTTCACACATCGTGGTATCGCCCGGCCCGAAGACGCCGAACGAAGCCGGTGTGTCGCTGGAGGTGATCCGCCAGCTCGGCCCGACCATTCCGCTGTTCGGTGTATGCCTGGGCCACCAGGCCATCGGTCAGATATATGGCGGCGACGTGATCCGCGCCAGCAACATCATGCACGGCAAGGTCTCGCCGATCCGGCATGAAGGCAAGGGCGTGTTCGCCGGCCTGCCGGATCGTTACGAGGCCACCCGCTACCACTCGCTGGTGGTGGACAAGAACACCCTGCCGGCGGCGCTGGAAATTACCGCCTGGACCGAGAATCCGGATGGTTCGATGGAAGAGATCATGGGCCTGCGTCACCGCGAGTACCCGGTCGAGGGCGTGCAGTTCCATCCCGAATCCATCCTTACCCAGCACGGTCACGCGCTGATGAAAAACTTCCTGGACCGCACATGTTGATCGAGCCCAGCCAGCTGCTGCTGTTCATGCTCGCGGGCTGGTTGTTGAACCTCACGCCGGGCCCGGATGTGCTGTACATCATCAGCCGCTCGCTGCGTGGCGGCCGGCGCGCTGGTTTCGCCGCCATTGCCGGCATCAGTGCCGGTTGTCTGGTGCACGTGCTGCTGGCTTCGCTGGGCCTGGGCATGGTGCTGGCGACCTCGGCCACCCTGTTCACCGTGATCAAGTGGATCGGCGCGGCGTATCTGCTGTGGGTGGGCGTGCGCCTGCTGCGCAACACCGGTGAGTCGACCCTGCAGGCCGATATCGCTGCCAGCAGCGGTAGCGCAGGCTCATGGCGGCAGGTATTTGCCGGCGGCTTCCTGACCAATGTGCTGAATCCGAAGGTGGTGCTGTTCTTCCTGGCATTCCTGCCGCAGTTCATCGCGCCGTCGGTGCAGAACAAGCCGTTGGCGTTCGCGCTGCTGGGGCTGATCTTCATGGTCAATGCGCTGCCGATCAATGCGGCTTACGTGTTGGCGGCCGATCGTGTGCGCAGTAGCCGTTGGGCTGCGCGCGGCATGCAGTGGCTGGACAAGCTGGCCGGCGTGCTGTTCATCGGCTTCGGCCTGCGTTTGGCGCTTACCGCGAGGCCAACGCCATGAGCCTGCAGGATTTCCGCCTGTTCGTGGTTATGCTCGGTGGACGCCATGCGCGCGCCAATACCGAAGTGCATGACGTGGTATTCGGGGTTGGCCCCAGCATCGAACAGACCTATCCACAGCTGCGCCAGCAATGGTTCGGTGAGGCTGCAGGCCTGCATCTGGATTCGTGGATGACGGTCGATGGCGTCGAGGACTGGCAGGTACGCATCTGCGATGACGCGCCTGCGGCCGACGCGCCGACGCTGTACTTCGTCAACCTCGGCGGCTATGTCGAGGGTGAATTCGGCGAAGCGCATCGCTATCTGCTGGTGGTCGCTGCCGATGCGGTCGAAGCCAAGCGCAAGGCGCTGGCGCAGGCCGAGGCGCAGTGGATCAAGCCGCACCGCGACGCGCTGCTGGAAGTGGACAGCTGCCTGCCGGTCGGGCCGATCGGTGGCCTGCACGTGCAGTTGCGCCGTGGCGCACACGCCGGCATCCACAGCCAAAGCGACTACATCGTTATTTCCTGATTCTGGAGTTGTCATGACCATCACCGCGCAGGAAGCCCTGCAACGCACCATCGAGCACCGCGAGATCTTCTTCGACGAGATGGTCGATCTGATGCGGCAGATCATGCGTGGCGAAATCTCGCCGACCATGACCTCGGCCATCCTCACCGGCCTGCGCGTGAAGAAAGAAACCGTTGGCGAGATCGCCGGCGCGGCTACGGTAATGCGCGAGTTCGCGCGCCCGGTGCAGGTCGCCGACAAGACCCATCTGGTCGACATCGTCGGCACCGGTGGCGATGGCTCGCATACCTTCAACATCTCCACCTGCTCGATGTTCGTGGTGGCCGCGGCCGGCGCCAAGGTGGCCAAGCACGGCAACCGCAGTGTGTCGTCCAAGTCCGGCAGCGCCGATGCGGTGGAAGCGCTGGGTGCGGTGATCGAGCTGCAGCCCGAGCAGGTGGCGCAAGCCATCGAGCAAACCGGCATCGGCTTCATGTTTGCGCCCATGCACCATCCGGCGATGAAGGTAGTCGCGCCGGTACGCCGCGAAATGGGCGTGCGCACCATCTTCAACATCCTCGGCCCGCTGACCAACCCAGTCGGCGCAACCAATATCCTGATGGGCGTGTTCCACCCGGATCTGGTCGGCATCCAGGCGCGCGTGCTGCGCGAACTGGGCGCCGAGCGGGCGCTGGTGGTGTGGGGCCGCGACAACATGGACGAGATCTCGCTTGGTGCTGGCACGCTGGTTGGCGAGCTGCGCGACGGCAAGGTGCGCGAGTATGAGATTCATCCGGAAGATTTCGGCATCGCCATGTCTGCCAGCCGCAACCTCAAGGTGGAGAACCCGGAAGAATCCATCGCCATGCTGCGCGCAGTGCTGGACAACCAGCCGGGCCCGGCCAACGATATCGTTGCCCTCAACGCCGGTGCCGCACTGTATGTGGCCGGCGTCGCCGGCAGCATCGCCGATGGCCTGGCCCGCGCCCGCGCGGTGATTGCCGATGGCAGTGCCCGTGAGCGCATGCAGCAGTACGTTGCCACCAGCCGCGCGCTGGCCGGCAATCCCTGATAATTCCCTAATCAATCGCGTCAGCAACGCCCGTCTTCCAGGAAGCAGATCCATGAGCGACATCCTCAACACCATCCTCGCCCGCAAAGTGCAGGAGGTAGCCGAGCGCAGCGTCAACGTGCCGCTGGCCGAGTTGAAGGCGCGCCTGGCCGATGCCTCGCCGGTGCGTGGCTTTGCCAATGCGCTGAACGCGGCCATCGCCAATGGCGACCCGGCGGTGATTGCCGAGGTCAAGAAGGCCAGCCCGTCCAAGGGCGTGATCCGACCGGATTTCCACCCGGCCGACATCGCGGTGAGCTACGAACTGGGCGGCGCCAGCTGCCTGTCGGTGCTGACCGATGTGGACTTCTTCCAGGGCGCCGACCTGTACCTGCGTCAGGCCCGCGATGCCTGCACGCTGCCGGTGCTGCGCAAGGACTTCGTCATTGATCCGTACCAGGTCTATGAAGCGCGTGTGCTCGGTGCCGACTGCATCCTGCTGATTGTCTCGGCATTGGACGACCGCCAGCTGGCTGAGCTGTCCGATCTGGCGATGCAGTTGGGTATGGACGTGCTGGTGGAAGTGCACGACATCGACGAGCTGGAGCGCGCCATCCAGGTGCCGGTGCCGCTGGTCGGCATCAACAACCGCAACCTGCGCACCTTTGAGGTCTCGCTGGAGACGACGTTGGAGATGCGCAACGCGGTGCCGCGCGACCGCCTGCTGGTCACCGAGAGCGGCATCATGGGCCCGGCCGACGTCAAGCTGATGCGCGAGGCTGGGGTCAATGCCTTCCTGGTCGGTGAGACCTTCATGCGCGTCGAAGAGCCGGGCGAGGGCCTGCGTCAGCTATTCTTCCCGGCATGACTGATCCCTACCCAAACCCTCGTGACGACGCTCAACTGGTCGTCTTCGACTTCGATCACACCCTGTACGACGGCGATTCCGGCAGCCACCTGTTCGCCTGGCTGATCAAGCGCAATCCGCTGCGGCTGTTGGCGGCGATCCTTGCCACACCGTTGCTGGGGCCGCTTGTGGCGATGCTGCCGACGCGTCGATTTGGCATTTCCGGTTATGTCTGGATCGCCACCTTTGGCCTGCACCAGGCGCGCGAGTTCAACAAGGTGATCGACCAGTACGTGCTCAAGCACGAACCGCAGATCCGCCAGCACCTGCTGCCGCATGCCTTGCAGGTGTTCGCCGCGCACCGCCGTGCCGGCGATCGGGTGATCGTGGCCACCGGTGCGCCGCCGGAACTGGCCCGCGCCATCCTGGCTTTCGTGGCCGAGCAGGGCGTGCCGGTGATCGGCAGCGAGGTGGGTCCGCGCTTGGGCGCGATGGGTGCCACCCGTCACTGCCACAACGAAGAGAAGATGCGCATGCTGCGCGAACGCGGCTACGGCGACATCGCCATCGCCTATTCCGACAGCACTGCCGATCTGCCGTTGCTCAAGGCCGCCAAGGCCCCGGTGGTGGTGAATCCCAAGCATTCGCGCGTGGAGTATTTCGGCAAGGTATTGCCAGCCGGCACCCCGATCCTCAACTGGGGCTGCCCGGGGCGCGGCGGCAAGCCGCTGCCCAAGTAATCCAAAGCGGAGCCGGCAACGATCCAGCCGGAGCCGACATCCCTTCTCCCGTCTGCGGGAGAGCAAAGGGCCTGCCCCCGCAAAGGCGGGGGGGCGGTAGAGTCTGTCCCCGCGAAGGCGGGGGGGCGGATGAGGGGGCTTTCGACTCGCCTGAAAAACTGCCGGAGCCCACATCCCTTCTCCCGCTTGCGGGAGAAGGTGCCCGGAGGGCGGATGAGGGGGCTTTTGATCTGCGCCTTGAATAGCTGGTGCCCGCGAAGGCAGGGCCGATGAAGGGAGCTTTTAAGTTCTAAGCAAGATCAAAAGCTGCCCTCACCCCACCCCCGCTACGCGCCCCGGCCCTTGCGCTGGCGCAAGGTCGTTCGACGGGCAGCGAACCAGTGGTTCGCAAGCTGCCCGCCTCACCCCGCAAGCGGGAGAGGGGCTATCAGAGCAGTATCGCCTCACGTTCCTCAAGGCGCGCGCAGCTTCACCACAGCCATGCCAATCTGGAACAGGCTGATCGACAGCACCAATACCCCGACGGCAATCAGTACCCAGCGCTCCTTGACCCGCTTCACCAGTAGCGCCGCCACCGGCGCGGCCATCATCCCGCCGACCAGCAGGCCGGCGACGATGGATAGGTGCTGCAGGCCCATCGAAAGCAGGAAGGTCGCCGAGATCGACAAGGTGACCACGAACTCGGCCGCGTTGACCGAACCAATGGTGGTCCGAGCCTGGCCGCCACGGGCCAGCAGGGTGGACGTGGCTACCGGCCCCCAGCCACCACCGCCGGTGGCGTCCAGCAGGCCGGCGAAAAAGCCCAGCACCGGTACCCGCTTCACTTGCTGCTTGGCTGCGAACTTACCGGCCGCGCGGGCCAGGATGAAAATGGCCAGCACCAGCAGGTAGAGGTAGATGAACGGGCGTACGACATCGCCCGGTAGCTGGGTCAACACATAGGCGCCGATCGCCCCGCCAATGGCGCCGGGTATGGCCAGCCGAAAGAACAGGCGCTTGTCGACATTGCCGGCCACCAGATGCGAGACCCCGGAAGCGCCGGTGGTGAACACCTCGGCGGTATGGATGCTGGCGCTGACCGCCGCAGGCGGCAGCCCCATGCTCAGCAGCACCGAGGATGAAATAAGCCCGAACGCCATGCCCAGCGCGCCATCCACCAGCTGCGCGCCCAGTCCGATCAGGATGAACCAGTAAAATTCGTTACCAAATTCCATGGCTCAAGCCTGCGGGCCGAGGCGGGGCAGGTCAAGCAAGGCTGCATCGGTAACCAATGCGGTGCTGCCCTTGGCGAGCCGGCCCGACTGGCCGGCTCGGCTGCCGATGCGATTCAGCCCGCGTCCGCTGACAGGAGGCCCATTTTCTGGAAGGTCTGGCGGGTTGCCTCGTTCAGATCGTAGTCCCCAAGCTGGGAGGGTTGGACCCACGCATACTCGGTGAACTCCTCATTGAGCTGGATCGGGGTGTCGTCGATGCTGCATTCGAACAGCAGAAAGACCATATAGATCAGGCGCGTTTCCCCACCCGGCAGCATCTTCTCGCGGAGGCGGTCGGTGAAGAAAAGCGGGCGTGCCGAGGCAAGGCCGACGCTGAGTTCTTCCCTGATTTCCCGTCGAAGCGCGTCTTCAAGGCTTTCTCCTGGCTCGACACCGCCGCCGGGCAGGGCCCACTGGCCCGGGTAGACGCCGCGGTCGATGGGCATCTTGCACAGCAGCACGGCGCCATCAGCGGCGCGGATGACCGGTACCACGACCAGTCGTGTGGGGGCGTCTTGATTCATCACTGGATTCCAAAATCGAGAGGATGGCTCCGTGTCTACCTGTAGGGCAGATGGAGCGGTACCTGCCTCAGCCAGCTATGGCGCAGCTGGAAAATCAGGGCAGACAGCAGCATAGCCGCTGCCCCAAGGGAGCGGGTTGCAAGAACAGGGCGTCTGGCAGCCGTAGGGGCGCCACTGAGGCAGGCGATGGCTCTGCAAGGCAGGCGTGCCGTTTGCATGAGCGGGGAGCCTCGACAGCTGCTCGGGAGCAGCGGGCAGAGAGCTTGGGCTGGATGACGCTGCGCTTGTCAGCGTTTTAGTTCACAGTTTTCGACTGGGGCTTTCTCAGCGCCCATCAGACCAAGAGCCCCCTTTTCGTAAAGGGGGGGCGACAGGCGCGGGGAATTGGAGGCGGGGAGCCGGGGCCCATGGTTTGCTTCGCGCACCATGGGGGTAACACCCGCATAGCGGGTATTACCGCGTCCCGTACAGGACCACGGTCTTGCCCCGGGCATGCAGCAGGCCGTCGGCCTGCAGCTTCTTCAATACACGGCCGGCCATTTCCCGCGAGCAGCCCACCAGCCTGGCGATTTCTTGACGCGAGACGCGCAGCTGGGTGCCCTGGGGGTGGCTCATCGATTCCGGTTCCTTGGACAGATCGTGCAGGGTGCGGATGATGCGGTCGGTCACGTCCAGGAAGGCCAGGCGGCTGGCCTTGCGGCTGGTATGCAGCAGGCGGCGGGAGATCTGTGAGCCGATGGCGTACAGCAGCTTGGGCGCGTCCACCGACAGCGGGCCCAGGAACAGCTGGTGCAGGCGCTCGTAGCTGATCTCGGCCAGTTCGCAGGGGGTGCGGGTGCGCAGGATGACTTCGCGCTTGTCCGACTCGATGAACAGGCCCATCTCGCCGACAAACTCGCCGGCACCGAAGTAGCCCAGTACCAGTTCACGGTCGTCGTCTTCCTCGGCAATGATGCTGACCGAGCCGCTGATCACGTAATACATGGTCCCGGCAGGGTCACCCGGGCGGAACACATCGGTCCGCGCCGGGTAGCGGCGACGGTGGCTATGGGCCAGAAAGCGGTCGATGGTCGCGATGTCCAGCGCCAGCGGGCTGGAGGCAAGACGCACGTTTGACGCGGTGGTGGCGTTACCTGGGCTCATGATGGCGTTCACAGTTTGGATGAACTTGCTTAATGGGCAAGCTTAACGACGCCGAGCATAAGGGGCAAACGGGCATAAAGGTTCAAGTATCACAGCGACCCACTTTGCCCCATACTTCCGCCTTTCCCACCATCTACAGGATCGACCGCCGTGGTCAAGCCGTTGCCTCGCCTGAGGTTGCAAGGATTCAACAACCTCACCAAGGCCTTGAGCTTCAACATTTATGACGTCTGCTATGCGCGTACCGAAGAGGAGCGCCAGCGTTATATCGAGTACATCGACGAGGAATACAACGCCGATCGACTCACGCAGATCCTCACCGATGTGGCTGAAATCATCGGTGCGAACATCCTGAACATTGCGCGTCAGGATTACGACCCCCAGGGTGCCTCGGTCACAATTCTCATTTCTGAGGAACCGGTGATCGACAAGAAGCAGGCCGGCAAGGAGTTGATCTCCGATGCCGTGGTTGCGCACATGGACAAGTCGCACATCACTGTGCATACCTATCCAGAAACGCATCCGCAGGAGGGTATTGCTACCTTCCGCGCCGATATCGACGTGGCAACCTGCGGCGTGATTTCGCCGTTGAAGGCGCTGAACTACCTGATCGAGAGTCTGGAATCAGACATCGTGATCATGGACTACCGCGTGCGTGGCTTCACCCGTGACATCAAGGGCAAGAAGCACTACATCGATCACAAGATCAACTC
Source organism: Stenotrophomonas sp. STEN020 (assembly GCF_056760195.1). Lineage (NCBI taxonomy): Bacteria > Pseudomonadati > Pseudomonadota > Gammaproteobacteria > Lysobacterales > Lysobacteraceae > Stenotrophomonas > Stenotrophomonas sp. STEN020. Next base: position 781 of record NZ_JBRREI010000056.1, on the reverse strand, counting down.
GATCCAGAACTTCCTGGCCAAGAACATCAAGTCGCGTTACGAGATGTTCGATGTCAATGTCTATCAGGAAAATATCTTCCACACGAAGATGCACCTGCAGGACTTTGACCTGGACAAGTACCTGTTCGAAGAGAAGGCCAAGAACCTGTCGTTCAAGGAACGCATGAAGATCGAGGCGCTGCTGCGCCGCGAGATCGAAGAACTGTTCCACGGGCGCAATCTGGCCGAATAAGCACTGCTTGCGCAGGGCCGTTACGCCGGTTTTGCGCAAAAACAGGCGGGACGGCCCGCCCTGCACCTGCTGCAGACGTTTGCCGACGGCGGCCCGATGTGAATGCACCGGGCCGCCGTTTTTTTTGTAAAGGAAGTTGGCTATGCCCTGGATCTACCTGCTGCTTGCGGGCCTGTTTGAGATTGGTTTTGCGCTGGGCCTGAAGTCCAGCGAAGGCTTCACGCGGCTCTGGCCGAGCCTGTTCACCGTGGTATTTGCCGCCATCAGCCTGTGGCTGCTGACCCAGGCGCTGCGCACCATCCCGGTTGGCACCGGTTATGCGATCTGGACCGGTATCGGCGCCGTCGGCGTGGCAGTTGCCGGGGTAATCCTGTTTGGCGACAGCGCCAGCTGGCCGCGCCTGCTGTGCATCGGCCTGATCGTGGCCGGGGTGATCGGCCTGAAGCTGGTCAGCTGAGGTAGCCAGGGTAGTGCCGAGCGTTGCTCGGCAGATGCCTTGTGCAAAAGCTAAATCGTGTAGTGCCGCGCCATGCTCGGCAGGGGCTCTAC
>NZ_JBRREI010000055.1:0-30095 GCF_056760195.1 Stenotrophomonas sp. STEN020 | reverse complement strand
TCCCCCCCCCTTCTCACTTTCTACGTGGTCGCTCTCTCCCTCCTACAAACACAATTCCCGTCGTTGTTTCGTTTTGGCTCCCTCGCCGCCCCCCCCCCAACCCCGACAGCAACCGAGCCGCCGGGCAAAACCGCAATCAAGATAAACATCCTGCTCGATGCTGAGACAGATTCGGTCAGGCCGGCAGCAATTCAGGCCCGATGCCCCACCACTGGCTTCGCGGCTTACGCCGCTCCTACAAAAGAGCAGCTCAGTCCTGCGAGCGATTGGTTGTTTGTTTGGGCTCGGCACTGAAGTCGGCGATGCGCCATAGATACAGGCTGGCCCAGGTGCGGTACGGGCCCCAGCGCTCGCCGCGCTCGGCCAGGGCCTTGGGCGTCAGCATGGTCTCGCCGCCATCCAAGCGCTGAGCGCCCTTGCGGATTCCCAGGTCATCGATAGGCAGGATATCGGGCCGGCCGAGGCGGAACATCAGCATCATCTCCACGGTCCAGCGGCCAATCCCGCGCACCGCCACCAGAGCGTCGACGATGGCCTGATGATCCATCACCGACATCTGCCGCAAACCAGGTAGTTCACCGGCGCGCTCGCGCCGGGCAAGGTCACGCAGCGCCAAGGCCTTGCTACCGGATACACCACACGCCCGCAGCCCGGGGTCATCAATCAGATCAAGGCTTGCGGCGTGCAGGCGCTTGCTGCCAATCGCCGTCTCCACCCGGCCAACTATCGTCGAAGCGGCCTTGCCACTGAGCTGCTGGAACAGGATTGCCCGCGCCAATGCATCCACCGGATCGAACGAACGCGCCCAGCCTTGCGGCGGCGGCAATGGACCAATGCGGCGCATCCAGCTGGCCAGACGCTTGTCCACTCGCTGCAGGTGCGCCTGCGCCTCATCGATGTCGAAGCCGCGCCGGTAGCGGGGCATGGCTCAGCGGCGCAAGGCACTGAGTGCCAGCAGCACCCAACCGCCCATCAAGGTGATGCCACCGGCCGGTGCCAGCGTCGTCGGCCAATGCATCAGCACATTGCCGACCAGGCTACCGGAGAACAACAAGGTACCGACCAGCAATACATACAGCGCACCTCGACCCAACTGGTTCACCGACGACGCGCCCAACCCCACCAGCACAACGCCGTGGCCGAACGCGTACAAGGCCGCGGTGTTCAGATGTGACTGTGCCAGCGGATCACTCACTCCATGCGAGGCATAGGCCGACAAGCTGATCGCCGCGGCCGCCAGCAGGCCGCCGCAGAAAGCCAGAAACGAGGGCTTACGCGTACGCCGTTCCACTCCCAACATCTCGTTCTCCAATCAATCCTGAAAACACCATCCATAAAAAAAACGCGCCGCTGGAAGCGGCGCGTTTTCTCGATCAGATCATCGTCAACAGCCCGATGATTACTTGACCGCCCAGTAGAGGTCGTAGGAACCATCGACGGTGAAGGCCTTGGCCACACCACCCTTCCACGACTCATACGGACGATCAACGACTTCGTTGCCGGTGGTGGTAGCCCATGCACGCAGGCCGTTACGGGCCAGGTCCAGGCCAGCCATGTGGCCGGTGTAGGAAGCAAATGCCGAACGGTGGGCCGGAGCATGCACGTAGGTCACCGGGTTGCCCGCGGGGATCTTGACGCTCAGCTCGGCAGCATCACCAGCAGCAACCGGTGCGGCAGCAACGGCCGGAGCGGCAGCAACGGCCGGAGCGGCAGCTTCGCCGTCCTTCTTGTCTGCAGCCGGAGCAGCAGCGCTGCCCTTGCGAACCGGCAGAGCCACGTCGAAGGCGTACTTCTCAGCACCGAAATCGGTGGTGACGATACGGACCGGACCAGCGGCGACCAGGCCATTGGCATCCATCGTGCGCTTGATCCATTCCATGTTGTCGTCAATCGACTTCTGGATGGCATCGTTGTTGCGATCGATGTTACCGGCGTTGACCACCAGCAGGTTCTCAGCCGGCACCTGGACAACCTTCAGGTCAGTCAGCGGTGCTTCGGCAGCGGCGTAGTCAACGTTCGGCACCGAGGCCAGCATGTTGGCCATGCGCGACAGACCCAGCTTCAGGTCGTCACCGATGTGACGGCTGACGTACAAGCCAGCGTAACGACCAAACAGGTCGAAACCGTACTTGACGCTGTAGTCCTGGGTGATCTTGACGTTGCGATCGTTCTTGCCGGTCGGCTCGAGCGTGAACGAGGTCACCTTGTCGGTACCGCGGGTCGGATCTTCGATGGCAATCACGACGCGCTTGTTCTTTTCGCTATCGGTGATTTCCCAGCTGCCCTGGCCCAGGTCCTTGGAGGCATAGTCCATACGGGCGCCCTTGCCGGCGTCCGGGCCGCTGAACTTCAGCTCTACGGCCTTGTCGCGCAGCACAAGCGGATTCCAATCCTTGAAGCGGCGCAGGCTGTTGACCGTGTCATACACGATCGTCATCTTGCGGTTGGTTTCGATGCTTTCGGTAATGTGGCGCTCGCCCGGCAGACACACGCCAATGAGGACAAACAGGCCAGCCACGATCCCCAAAGCGATCAGGAACTCGATAATACGGGTCATTCAGGAGTCTCCGGGGCCGATCCCACGGCCGGGTTGATTTGAAGGGAAGCCCCCATCCTAGCAGGCTTTCCGCAGGTTGTTCAGCACATTTGGCGCACCGGTTTCCATTACCAGAATGCGCTATCTCAATCGATAGGCCGCAGGGTAGCGTATCAACCACCAACCCTACGCGCCTTCAGCCGATAGCTTGGACTGTACTTCGTCCGTAGCGGCGCTATTTTCCACTGTGAATGGTGTCCAGCACCAGTCCCGTAAACAACTTTTCACAGACCGCCCGCCGCGCGATCAACAACGCGGAGTGGCGCATTCATCCAAGTCGAAGCGCCCTCTCCTGCTTGCAGTTCAGACCAGTTGCAGCTCAAAGGCCTTGAGCACGGCACGGGTACGGTCACGCACACCCAGCTTGGACAGAATGTTGGAGACGTGGTTCTTGATGGTGCCCTCGGCCACGCCCAGGGAGTTGGCGATCTCCTTGTTGGAGAAGCCACTGGCCATCAAGCGCAGGATCTCGGTCTCGCGGTCGGTCAACGGGTCCGGCCGATCGAGGCTGACAAACTCGTTGCGCATGTGTTCCAGCCCGGAAAGCAGACGCTGGGTCACCGCCGGCTGCACCAAGGAGCCACCGTTGGCCACGGTACGGATGGCGCCCACCAGCTGTTCCAGGGTCACATCCTTGAGCAGATAGCCCTTGGCACCGGCCTTGAGCCCGGCCAGCACCAGTTGGTCATCGTCAAAGGTGGTCAGGATGATCGAAGGCGGCAGCGCGCCGGCGCGGCTCAGCGTCTGCAGGGCTTCCAGCCCCGACATCACCGGCATGCGCATATCCATCAGCACCACATCCGGCTGCACCTGCGGAATCATCTCCACCGCCTGGCGCCCATCGATAGCCTCGGCCACCACTTCAATACTGTCATCCAGCGCCAGCAGCGAACGGATGCCCTGCCGGACCAGGGTTTGGTCGTCGACCAGACAGACACGGATCATCAATTCACTCCTTGCGGCCCTGAGGCCAACATCATATTGGTAACCAGTGGCAGGCTGGCGCGAAGACGGAAACCCTCACCGCTTCGCGCCGAAACGTCCAGCACACCCCCATACTGCGCCAGCCGCTCGCGCATGCCGCGCAAGCCATTACCGGGCATTATTTCCTCAAAATCGCCGCCAATGCCGTCATCATGCGCGCTGATGACCACCTGGGCAGCATCCCGTTCCACACTGATCCACAGATTGCGGGCGCCGGCATGGCGCACCGCATTGGTGATGATTTCCTGCGTACAGCGCAGCAGCACATGGGCCCGCTCGGGATCTTCAACGCTGAATGGGTCTTCTATCTGCAGATGGATATCCAGCGACGGCACCCGCTCGGTCAGCGGCCGCAGCGCCGCCGCCAGGTCGATCGCCCCGCTCTCGCGCAGCTGGCTGACTGCCTCGCGCACGTCGGTCAGCAACAGCTTGGCCAGGGTATGCGCCTGCCGTACGTGCTCCTGCGCCTGGCCCTCGGTGATATGCCCGGCCACTTCCAGGTTCAGGCTCAACGCGGTCAGATGGTGGCCGAGCAGGTCATGCAGCTCACGGGAAATGCGGGTGCGCTCGTTGACCCGGGCACTTTCGGCCAGCAGCAGGCGGGTGGCGCGCAGCTCGGCATTCAAGCGCCGCTGCTCCTCCCGCGCCTGGGTCTGCTGCCGCGCGACCAGGCTGGTGACGAAGATGAACATCGAGAAACCGCCATACAGCAGCGACTGCAGCAGCGCTTCGAACAGCGGCAAGCCCAGGATCAGGTTATAGACCGGCAGCACCGCCAGCTGGCTCAGTACCAGCCAGATAACGCCCACCCAGCGGCTCAGCAGCCACGGGATCACCCCGGCAGCGACCATCATCAGGATGCTGCCCAGGCCGGTGGCGGACAGATAACTGACCACCAGCGCTGAAACCGTCAACAACAGCAGCGCCAACCGGTCATACCAGCTGGTGTGGCCGGCGGCATTGAGCCCGCGGGTCAGCCAGAAGTAGCAGCCACCAAACGTCAGGTAGGCCAGGAACAGCCAGACCGCCTCGCCGGCGGCAGGCTGCAGCACGCCCTCCTCCGGCGCGTACTGGGTATAGATAAGGGGCAGACTGACCAGGGCCCAGGTAAACAGGCCAGCCAGGCGGAGGACTCGGGTATGGCTGAGGTATCCCAACATGGGTGCATGGTAAGGACCCGAGCGCCCCAACGCCCTCCCTCGGAAGTCATGCATGGCGACCTTCGCTGATGGCTCGCCCGGCTCGTGCCACCCATGCGATAATCGCGCCACAGCCCTTTGGGCCGACCGCGATACCCCACGGAGTCACAATGTCGATTGTTATCCGCGACGTGCGCGAGCACGAGCTCGATTCCGTCCTGGCACTGAACAACAACGCTGGTCTTGCGATTCTTCCGCTGGATGCAGCCAAAGTCCGCCGTTTCTACGAAACCGCCGAATACTTCCGGGTTGCCGAACGCGACGGCAACATGGCCGGCTTTCTGGTCGGCTACGGCAGCAACAGTGCCCATGACAGCTGCAACTTCGCCTGGTTCCAGCAGCGCTACCCCAGCTTCTTCTATATCGACCGCATCGTGGTGGCCAGCCGCCGCCGTGGTGGTGGTGTCGGCCGCGCGTTCTACGCCGATGCCCAGAGCTACGCTGAGCTGCGCTACCCACAGATGGCCTGCGAGGTCTTCCTCGACCACGGCGCCGATGCCGCCCTGCTGTTCCATGGCAGCTTCGGTTTCCGCGAGGTCGGCCAGAACACCATGCCCTCGGTCGATGTACGGGCCAGCATGCTGCTCAAGGATCTGTGCAGCTACGAGTGGGTAAAAGAGACCTATGGCGACAACCTGCCCGACGTTCCCTGGGTAGGCAACACACGCCGGCTGCTGCAACAGCGGCCGACCGGAACCTGAGATGGCAGTGAATTTGGACTACGAGCAAGCTGGTGAACTGAAAATCGGGCAGGTCGGCATTGCCAACCTGCGCATCCGCACCCTCGACGTGGAGCGCCTGGCCCAGGAAATGCGCGAACGCGTGGCGCGCGCGCCCAAACTGTTCGGCCGCGCGGCAGTGATCCTGGATTTTGGTGGTTTGAGCCAACTTCCGGACCTGGCCACCGCACAAAGCCTGGTCAATGGCCTGCGCGATGCAGGTGTGCTTCCGGTTGCACTGGCGTACGGCACCAGCGAAACGGAAACCCTGTCGCAGCAGTTGGGCCTTCCGGTACTGGCCAAGTTCCGCGCCCAGTACGAACCCCTCGAAACCGAACCTGCGGCGACACCTGCGCCAGCCCCCAAGCAGAGCAAGCGCGCCGCAGCCGCAGCCGCCCCCCCTGCCGCACCGGCCACCGCCGTTGATGGTGCCGCACCGCAGCCCGGCAAGATGCAGCTGAGCACGGTCCGCTCGGGCCAACAGCTTTACGCAGAGAACTGCGACCTGACCGTACTTTCAACGGTAGGCGCCGGTGCCGAGGTCATCGCCGACGGCAGCATCCATATCTACGGTACGCTGCGTGGCCGCGCATTGGCCGGTGCCCAGGGCAACACCAGCGCACGCATTTTCTGTCGCGACTTCCACGCTGAACTGGTCGCGATTGCAGGACGGTATAAGGTACTGGACGATATTCCGGACAACCTGCGCGGCAAGGCCGTGCAGGTGTGGCTGGAACAGGACCAGATCATGATTGCTGCGCTGGATTGACGCAGCTCACAACGACATTCAGGAGAGATCCTTTGGCTGAAATAATCGTAGTCACTTCCGGCAAGGGTGGCGTTGGCAAGACCACCTCCAGCGCAAGCATCGCCTGTGGCATCGCGCGGCGCGGCAAGAAAGTCGCCGTCATCGACTTCGACGTCGGCCTGCGCAACCTTGACCTGATCATGGGCTGCGAGCGCCGGGTGGTGTACGACTTCGTCAACGTCGTCCACGGCGAGGCCACGCTGAAGCAGGCCCTGATCAAGGACAAGCGCTTTGACAACCTGTTCGTGCTGGCTGCCTCGCAGACCCGCGACAAGGACGCATTGAACAAGGAAGGCGTGGAGAAGGTCCTCAAGGATCTGGCTGCCGACGGTTTCGACTACATCATCTGTGACTCCCCGGCCGGCATCGAGAAGGGCGCGTTCCTGGCGATGTACTTCGCTGATCGCGCCGTTGTGGTGGTCAACCCGGAAGTGTCCTCGGTACGCGACTCGGACCGCATCATCGGCCTGCTCGACTCCAAGACCGCCAATGCCGAAGCCGGCAAGGCCGTGCCGGCCTACCTGCTGCTGACCCGCTACAGCCCGGTCCGCGTTGAAAGCGGCGAGATGCTGAGCATCACCGACGTGGAAGAAGTGCTGGGGCTCAAGGCCATCGGCGTCATCCCCGAATCGGGCGACGTGCTCAATGCCTCGAACAAGGGCGAGCCGGTCATCCTGGACACCGAATCGCCGGCCGGACAGGCCTACGATGACGCCGTGAGCCGCATCCTGGGCGAAGAGCGCCCGATGCGCTTCATCACCGTGGAGAAGAAGGGCTTCTTCAGCAAGTTGTTTGGAGGATAAGCATGGGACTGCTCGACTTCCTGAGACAGAAGAAGACCACCGCCGAAACGGCGAAGAACCGCCTGCAGATCATCATCGCGCAGGAGCGCAGCACCCGCGGCGGCCCGGACTACCTGCCGCTGCTGCAGCGTGAGCTGCTGGAAGTGATCAAGAAGTACGTCAACATCGACGCCGACGCGGTCAAGGTGGACCTGGTCAAGGACGGCGCCAACGACGTGCTCGACATTTCCGTGGCCCTGCCCGACGACAAGTGATATCAGCCCGGCGGCCACGGCCGCCGGGACTCAAACAGCCGTGAACGAAACCCCTGCCAACGAACCAACCCGGCCCGTGCTGTGCGTTGGCGATATCCAGTGGACTGACGCCGCGAGCCTGCTCGCGCGCCACGGCCTGCGCCTTAATCACGTAGCCGCTGGTGAGAAGATTCCCGGCAGCTACTGGGGCGAGCCCGAGGCCGGCATCATCGCCTGCGACGTCTATGTGCGCGACGACACGCCGGTGCATTCGATGCTGCACGAGTCCTGCCACCTGATCGTGCTGCCGCCCGAGCTTCGTGCACAGGTGCACACCGACGCCACCGACTCGGTGCCCGAGGAAGACGCCACCTGCTACCTGCAGATCGTGCTGGCCGGGCAATTGCCGGGCGTAGGCAGCGCGCGGCTGATGGCCGACATGGACAGCTGGGGCTACACCTACCGCCTGGGCTCGACCCAGGCCTGGTTTGAGCAGGACGCCGAGGATGCCCGCAGCTGGTTGATCGAGCGCGAGCTGCTGCCACTCTGAGCCTGTAGTGCCGAACCATGCTCGGCAGAAGCCTTCCCGGTAATGCCCCAGCGCAGCATGGCTGCACTCTACAGATGAAGCGGTGCTACCGCGGCTTTGAACTACTCATATCCAACGTGACGCGGGTGCCGCGATCACGCTGCGAATGAATCTCCAGCTGCCAACCCAGGTGATCGCACAGCCGTGCAATCAGGCCCAGGCCGATGCCTGCGCCAAGGTTGCGCTCACCCCTGGTCATGCGCGCATACACCTGCGCGACTTCTTCCGGGCTCATGCCATGGCCGGGATCTTCAATGGTCAGCACCGCATCCGCCGAGATACAGACCCGCACAATGCCACGATCGCTGTTCTCGATGGCATTGCGCAGCAGATTGCCAACCGCGGCCTGCACCACGGCCATCGGCGCAAGAATCTGGCAGGGCGCAAGCTCCACCAGCACAAGCTCCAGCTCCTTGCCCTTTGCCAGATGACGATGGTCCTCGGCGATCTCTGGCAACAGCTCATCCAGCGCCATCAGCTCACTCATCGCAGCCAGCTTGGCCGGATCACGCGCAAGCACCAGCAACAGCTGGATCAGCTGTTCCACGCCCGCAGCGGTGCTGCGCACCCGCTGCAATTGCTGGCGCGCGCGCTCGGGCAAGCCCGGCTGCTCCAGCGCGAGTTCGGCAGCGCCACTGATAACCGCGATCGGCGTGCGCAACTCATGGCTGGCCGTGCTGATGAACGCCCGCTCGCGCTCGACAAAATGCTCGTTGCGCTGCAGGTAATCATTCAAGGCACCGGCAATCACTTCCAGCTCGGTGCTACCGCGCTTGTCCACCCGCACCTGTTGGCGGCGACGCTCCGGTCGCAGCTCGGCAATGTCCTGCGCCAGCACCGACAAAGGGCGCACCAAGCGGGTCATGCCCACCCAGGCCATCACCAGGGTCACCAGCAACAGACCGATGCCGGCCAGCAGCGCCCATCGCGTGACAAAGTGCTCCAACTCACCGAAATCGGTGATATCCAATGCCAATACCACCCGCCCGAAATCGCTGGTATCGCGCACCATCACGGCCGCCTGTTTGCCGCCCAGCAATGCGCCGTCATGCAGGCCGGGGTGCAACTGCGCCAGTTCTTCAGGAATTCCGCCCGGTTCGCTGCCGGCGTAGAAATGCAAGGTGTCCGAATCCTGCCAGTGGTATGCAGGATCCACTCGCATCTGGCCGATGATGCTGTCCAATTCGGTGTTCAGCAGCGAGCGCCATACAGCGTGCTCGGCATGTTCGTGCACATAGTTGGCGGCACTGAACACCGCCACCGTAATCAGCGCCACATACACAGCCAACCAGCCCAACAACTTGCGACGCAGAGTGCGGCGTTTCATTGCGCGCTTTCCGCCACCGGCGCGGACAGGCGATAACCGACTCGCGGCAAAGTCTGCAGCAGCTTCTGTTCGAACGGACCATCTACCGCACGCCGCAGCTCGTAGATATGCGAGCGAAGCATGTCGCCATCCGGCGGCTCATCACCCCATAGCGCGTATTCCAGCTGGTTGCGGGTGACAGCGGCCGGGCTGGCGCGCATCAGCACTTCCAGCAGCTTGCGGCAGGCCGGGTAGAGATGCAGCACCTGACCACCGCGGCGGGCCTCAAACGTAGCCATGTCCAGACTCAGGTCATGGACCTCCAGTCGCTTGCGTGGATTGCGTCCATGCGTGCGCGCCAACACCGCTTCAAGCCGCACTTCCAGTTCCGGCAGCGCGAACGGCTTGGTCAGGTAGTCATCGGCACCAGCACGGAAGCCGGTGATCTTGTCCGGCAGCTCGTCGCGGGCGGTAAGCATGATTACCGGCACTTCGGAGCGGAACTCCTCGCGCAGTTTACGCAGCACCTCCGGCCCCTCCATGCGCGGCAGCATCCAATCCAGCAGGATGGCGTCGTAGTTCTGGGTACCGGCAAGATGCAGGCCAGTGATGCCGTCCGGGGCGACGTCGAGGGTGTGCCCGCGCGCTTCGAAGTAATCGAACAGGTTGGCGATCAGATTGCGATTGTCTTCAATGACCAGCAGCCGCATGCGGGCATTACCTTGCTGCCCCGGGCCGAGGCATTACCGTCGTATCCTAGCGCCGCTGTCGTCGAATTGTCGTCGGAATGGCATCCAAACCTGCAATGCAGCGTTCGCAGCGCACGGTTTCGACGCGTTTCCAACGTCATCTGCGTCATCATCCCGCCAGCCTTTGACACCGAGCCGCCTGTGCGCCCAAATCCACCGCGTTCTTCCAGCACGAAACTATGGTTTGCCATCCTCATCGCGCTGGTCGTCGCCAGCCTGCTGGCCGGGCTTGGCATGCGCTCCCCTGCCCCACCCGACGAGCCACGCTTCGTACTGGCCGCGCGGCACATGGTGGAGACCGGGCAGTGGCTGCTGCCGCACCGCGGCAGCGAGTTGTATGCGGAGAAGCCAGCCACCTTCATGTGGATCCAGGCCGCCACCTACAAGGTCATCGGCGACTGGAACCTGTCCTTCCTGGTGCCCTCGTTGCTGGCAGCCCTGCTCACCCTGTGGCTGACCTGGGACATGAGCCGGCAGCTGTGGAACCGGCAGATCGCCCGCTATGCGGTGGTTGGCCTGTTCGTCTGCATCCAGTTCGGGCTGATGGCCAAGCGCGCACAGATCGACATGGTGCTGGTCGGCATGACCACGCTGGCGCTGTGGGGGCTGGTACGTCACCTATTGCTTGGCCCGAACTGGTGGGCGCTGGCCCTGGCTGCTTTCGCGGCCGGTGCAGGCACCGTCACCAAGGGCGTGGGCTTCCTGCCGCTGCTGATGTTGCTGCCGTGGATGGCTTGGCGCTGGCGTCACCCGCAGGCAGCCGGGCCGGGCCGCAGCTGGGGCTGGTGGCTACTGCTACCCGCCTTCCTGGCCGGCACCGCGATCTGGCTGGGCCCGCTCGCCATCGCCCTGCTGCAGAACCCCGACCCGCACCTGCAGTCCTACGCAAAGGAACTGCTGTTCAAGCAGACCGGCACCCGCTATGCCAACGCCTGGCACCATCACCAACCGTTCTGGTATTACCTGCAGGTGATGGCCACGCTGTGGCTGCCAGGCAGCCTGCTGGCACCTTGGCTGCTACCGGCATGGTGGCGCCGCTGCCGCCGCGCCGATCCCCGCTACATCCTGCTGCTGGGCTGGGCATTGCTGGTGTTGGTGTTCTTCAGTGCCAGCCCGGGCAAGCGTGAGGTCTACATCCTGCCGATGCTGCCTGCCCTGGCCGTAGCCGCAGCACCGCTGCTGCCGGGCCTGCTGCGCCGCACCGGTGTGCGCTGGCTGCTGCTGTTGTATGTGCTGCTATTGGCCGTAGCCACGCTGGTGGTCGGCTATGGCGCCGTGCACGGCGATGGCTGGGCGCAACGCAGCGCGATCAAGCGCGCGATCGACCCATGGGTGTTGCCGCAGGTTGGCTGGTGGTTGATCGGCTTTGGCGCTGCCTCGCTACTGTTGGTGCTGGTTCTGCGACTGCGCCGTGCCGGGCTGGCAGTGGTGCTGACCACGGTAATGCTGTGGTCGATGTACGGGCTGGGTGCGATGCCTGCACTTGATCCCTACAGCTCCGCCTCGCTGGTGATGGACAAGGTGCGCGCGCGCATTGGTCCGGACGCGGAGCTGGGCATGGTTGCGTGGCGTGAACAGAACCTGTTGCAGACCCATCCGCAAGCTACCGACTTCGGCTTCAAACGCCCAGTCGCCGAACAATGGGAAGACGCAGCACGCTGGGTGACTGAAGACCCACAACGGCGCTGGCTGTTCGTGCTGGACAAGGCGATGACGCCCTGCGCAGACAAGGGCCAGATCATCGACATCGGCAGCGCCAACCGCAACAACTGGCAGCTGCTGCCCGGCACCGCGCTGCACGCTGACTGCGTAGCCAAGACCCACGGTGTGGTGGCCGGCGGAGAAGGCGCACTGGAAAGCGACGGCGATTGACGCCTGCTGATTGCAGCGCGCTTATTGAAGCGGACTTGTTGAAACACACGTAAGAGAGGCTGCGCCGGACCAGGCACAGCCTCTCTTACGTTCAAGGCACAGCGGCCATACCGGCAGCCAAACTGAAGCACTGACAAATTCACGACATCGTTCCGACCTGTCTCCGACACAGGCCGACCGAGCATGGCCGCATCCAGATTGACGGTGCCCCAGCTCCATGTCGCAGCAACCCACTTCCGCCGCCCTGATTCCGGTCACCCAACGCAGTCGTTTAAGTTTCGCCGGGCGCGTCCTGCTGATCCCGCTAGTGGTTGCCGCCATCGGTAGTCTGTTGTTGATGGCCGGCAATGGAGACCAGTGGCTGGCTGACCAGTTGTTCCGCTGGCAAGGCAGCCAATGGGCGTTGAAAGACGCGTGGTGGACCAGCCACCTCATTCATAAGGGCGGCCGCAACCTGACCTGGTTTGTCGCCCTGCTGGTGATCCTGGCGCTGATCCGCAGCTGCATGGACATGCGCTGGCGCCCACTGCGGCGGCCACTGGCCTACCTGCTGTCATCGGTAGCACTGACCACCAGCATCGTCGCGCTGCTGAAATCCTGGACCCATATGGACTGTCCCTGGGACCTGGAGCGCTACGGCGGCCTGCGCCCCTTCATCGGCCTGTTCGAACAACGCCCGGTCGCCCTTGGCCACGCCGCCTGCTTCCCGGCCGGACATGCCGGCTCGGGCTACGCCTGGGTGGCGCTGTTCTTCTTCATGTTGCAGGTGCGTCCGCAATGGCGCTGGCCAGCACTGAGCATCGCCCTGCTGGTCGGCATGGTGTTCGGCCTGGCCCAGCAGCTGCGTGGCGCCCACTTTGCCTCTCACGACCTGTGGGCCTTGGCGATCAGCTGGCTGGTCGCAACCATCCTCTATCTGTGGATGTTCCCTGCTTCTGCATCCATCACATCCCCGTCGCGCGCCGCAGTTGGCACCATTGGAGAAAGCGCATGAGCGTCGCTGCCCCCCGCCCCATCGGACTGCAGCTCTCCTGGTCGCGCCTGCGCAACTGGCGCCCGGAGATCAGCACCGAGACCTTGATACTGTTGGCCAGCGTTTTCTTCGCGCTGGTCTGCAACACCCTGTTCTGGCGCAGCGCCATTGCAACCAACCCGAGCAGCATCCTGTTCGCGGTGTCGCTGTTTGCGCTACTGGTGAGCGTGCATGCAATTTTGTTCAGCCTGCTGATCTGGCGTTGGAATGCCAAGGTCGTGCTGACCCTGTTGTTCATCACCACTGCCTTCGCCACGCATTACATGAACAGCTACAACGTCTATCTGGACGCGGACATGCTGCGCAATGTGCTGGCCACCGACCACAAGGAATCACGTGAGCTGATGACACCGGCATTGCTGCTGCCGCTGCTCGGCTACGGCCTGCTGCCGACCCTGCTGCTGTGGCGCGTGCGGTTGCGCAAGCGCAGCTGGGGGCGAGCCCTCCTGTGGCGTATCGCCTTCCTGGTGGGCGTGATCGTGGCGGGCGGCGCCGGCACCATGCTGTCGTTCCAGAACGTTTCCGCATTGATGCGCAATCACCGGGAAGTGCGTTACCTGGCCACGCCGGCCAACTATCTGATCGCACTGAAGCAGAACTTTGCCAGCTCCAGCCCCATGAAGAAGCAACCCAAGTTGCCATTGGGTACCGATGCCAAGGCCATGCCACGTGCGGCTGGCAGCAAACCGCGTCTGCTGGTACTGGTTGTAGGCGAAACCGTGCGTGCGCAGAACTGGGGTTTGAACGGCTATGCCCGCCAGACCACCCCGGAGCTGGCGCAGACCGGCGTGATCAATTTCCCGGACATGCATTCCTGCGGTACCAGCACCGAAGTATCGCTGCCCTGCATGTTCTCGCCGTTTGGCCGTCACGACTACGATGAGAAAAAGATCCGCGGCCACCAGTCACTGCTACACGTGCTTGAACACGCCGGCATCGCCACCCTCTGGCGCGATAACCAGTCCGGCTGCAAAGGCGTTTGCGACGGCCTCGAAATCCAGCGTCTGGATGATGCAACCACGCCGGGCCTGTGCGCCGATGGGCGCTGCATGGATGAGATTCTTCTGGAAAATCTCGCTGCACAGGTGCGCACCAAGCCCGGCGATCGCGTGGTTGTGCTGCACCAGCTGGGCAACCACGGCCCGAGCTACTTCCAGCGCTATCCGGCGCAATTCCGCCAGTTCGCACCCACGTGTGACACAGCGGACCTGGGCAAGTGCAGCCGCGAGGACATCGTCAACAGCTACGACAATGCAATCCGCTATACCGATCATTTCCTGACCCGCACCATCGCTTCCCTGCGCGGAATGGACGACTACGACACGGCGATGATCTACCTGTCCGATCACGGCGAATCACTGGGTGAAAAGGGCCTGTATCTGCACGGCGTGCCGTATGCGATCGCGCCGGAAGAGCAGACCCGGGTACCGATGGTAATGTGGTTCTCGCCGGGGTTTACAGCGGATCGTGGCCTGGACATGAGCTGCGTGCGCCGCCGGTCCGCCCAGCGCACCGACCAGGACAACCTGTTCCCCTCGGTGCTTGGGCTGATGCAGGTGCAGACCTCGGCGTACGACCGGTCTCGGGATGTGTTTGCGGAATGTGCAGGCTGATGGGTTGACGGGATTGGTGTTGGGCTGGTTCTGGCTAGCTGCGATGCAGGTTTGGGAGTTTGGAACGCTGTAGGTAGCGAAAGCCGGAACGCGGGATGCCCCGGCTTTGGCTTTGGCTTTGGCTTTGGCTTCGGTTTTGGCTTCGGCTTCGGCTTCGGCTTTGGCTTTGGCTTTGGGCTATGGCTCTACCTTCCCTTCTCCCGCTTGCGGGGAAGGTGCCCGAAGAGCCTGCCCCCGCGAAGGCGGGGGGCGGATGGGGGGAGCTGTTGCAGTTGCTTGCTTTACGACGCGACGAAGATCCATCAGCTTCGCGGCTCACGCCGCTCCCACAAACAGCCTGCCTTCGGCAACAAGGATCTTTCATGGCCACCTTCCCGCAATGGCTTCCCTGGGCACTGCTTTCCGCCGTATTCGCAGCGCTGACCGCCATATTCGCCAAGCTCGGCCTGCAGAACATCGACTCGGACATGGCAATGCTGCTGCGCACCGTCATCATCAGCCTGGTGCTGGCGATGTTCGTCGCGGCCACCGGCAAATGGAGCAACCCGCTGCAGCTTCCCGGCACAACCGTCGGCTGGTTGGCGCTGTCCGCCTTGGCTACCGGTGCCTCCTGGATGTGCTACTTCCGCGCCCTGCAACGCGGCCCAGCCTCACAGGTAGCCCCGGTCGACAAGCTCAGCGTGGTGCTGGTCGCCATCTTCGCCGTGGCCTTCCTGCACGAGCGCCTGGCCTGGCGCGAATGGCTGGGCGTGGCGATGATCGGCGGCGGCGTTCTGCTGATGGCGCTCAAGCGCTGAGCTTTCTCCACTTGCGGCCCGGCCGCCGCCCAACTAGCCTTCGCCGGTACTTACAAACCGGGGTTTGCTGTGAAGAATCGTCATTTAGTCCTGGCCGCCGCCGTTGGCGTGGCCGTGCTCTCGTTGGCTGCCTGTAAAAAGGACGCCGCCACCGATGCCGCCAAGCCGGCCACCACCCAGGCCGCACCGGCCGAAAGCGCCGACCAGTTCATCGCCCGGGTCAATGCCGAATACAAGGCGATGTACCCGGAAATGACCTCGGCCCAGTGGCTGTCGTCCACCTACATCAATGACGATTCGGCACGTGTCGCCGCCAAGGCCAACGAGCGCTGGCTGACCGTACTCAATGGCTGGATCGAGCAGGCCAACAAGTACGAAGGCCAGCCGATGAGCGCCGACACCAAGCGCGCCATCAGCCTGCTCAAGCTGATGACCTCGATGCCCGCCCCGCGCGACCCGCAGAAGCTCGCCGAACTGGCCGGCATCGCCACCAAGCTGGAAGGCGACTACGGCGCCGGCACCTACTGCGTTGGCGAAGGCGACAGCAAGAACTGCCGCCAGCTCGGCGATCTGGAAAAGGTGCTGGCCACCTCGCGCGACTACGACAAGCAGCTCGACGCCTGGCAGGGCTGGCAGTCCACCGCGGTGCCGTCGCGCGCCAACTACCAGCGCTTCGTCGAACTGGTCAACGAAGGCGCCCGCGAACTGGGCTATACCGACGCAGGTCAGATGTGGCGCAGCGGCTACGACATGCCGGCTGATCAGGTCGGCCCAGAAACCGATCGTCTGTGGGATCAGGTCAAACCGCTGTACGAGCAGGTGCATTGCTATACCCGCGCCAAGCTGGACAAGGAATACGGCAAGGACAAGGCCGAAGTTGGCGGCGGCATGATCGCCGCGCACCTGACCGGCAACATGTGGCAGCAGGATTGGAGCAACCTGTGGGACATGACCGCGCCGTACCCGAACGCGGGCAGCCTGGACATCACCGCCGCACTTGAAAAGCAGTACCAGACCAACCTCAGCGCCGCCTTGGCCAAGGCCGGCGGCGCCGATCCGGCAAGCCGCTTCAAGGCACAGCGTGAGGCCGAACTGGTCACAGCCCGCCAGATGACCGAGCGTGCGCAGGACTTCTACGTCTCGCTGGGCATGCCCAAGCTGCCGGAGAGCTACTGGCAGAACACCCAGTTCATCAAGCCGCTGGACCGCAACGTGGTCTGCCACGCCAGCGCCTGGGACATGAACATGGGCGGCGACGGCAAGGACGTGGGCCCGGACGTGCGGACCAAGATGTGCATCACCCCGAACGAAGAAAACTTCACCACCATCTACCACGAGCTTGGCCACATCTATTACGACCTGGCCTACAACCCACTGCCGCCGTTGTTCCAGGGCGGTGCCAATGACGGCTTCCACGAAGCCATCGGCGACACCATCGTGCTGGCGATGACGCCCAAGTACCTCAACTCGATCGGCCTGGTCGGCGCGCAGCAGGAAAGCCGCGAAGCCACCATCAATGCGCAGATGCGCATGGCGATGTCGGGCGTGTCGTTCCTGCCGTTCGGCCTGATGATCGACCGCTGGCGCTGGGGCGTGTTCGACGGCTCGATCAAGCCGGACCAGTACAACCAGAAGTGGTGGGAACTGAAGGCGCAGTACCAGGGCGTGGCCCCGGCCAGCGCACGCGGCGAAGAGTTCTTCGACGCCGGCGCCAAGTACCACGTGCCGGGCAACACCCCGTACCTGCGTTACTTCCTGGCGCGCATCCTGCAGTACCAGTTCTACAAGGGCCTGTGCGACGCGTCCGGCTACACCGGCCCGCTCAACGAGTGCAGCTTCTACGGCAACAAGGAAGCGGGCCAGAAGTTCTGGGCGATGCTGAGCAAGGGCTCCAGCCAGCCGTGGCAGGCCACGCTGAAGGAACTGACCGGCACCGAGAAACTCGATGCGGGCCCGATGCTGGAATACTTCGCACCGTTGCAGGAATGGCTGAAGCAGCAGAACGAAGGGCAGATGTGCGGTTGGCAGGCGGCAGCACCAACTGCGGCCCCGGCTGCGCAGCCAGTGGCTGCAAAGTAAGTCTTGTTGCATTGATCAGGAAGAAGGGCGCCGTATCGGCGCCCTTCTTTTTCAGCATCAAGCTGCTCTCACACAAATGTTTGAATCAATATCCAACGAACAACACAAGGAGTCCAAGATGCGTCATAAGTTGGCTGCAGGCTTCGTTATTTTCTGTGCATCACAACTCTGCAGCGCGCAGGCAACCGACGTTAACCTCGCGCAGGACGACACCAAGAGTGGACTCTGTCTTTTCACCGGAACGCCTCCGTCTGAATTTACGTACACCGTCGTAAAAGAGCTCGACTACGGCAAAGGCAGCTATGGAAGTGTCAACGACCTCCTCCCCATCGTCGTGGCTGATGCCAAGGCCGCCGGTGCAGATGCGGTCATTCACTACAACGGTGCCCAGCACTTTGGGTTCTGGCCATGGCGATTCGTGAGGCCGGTGGTAACAGGCACCGCCGTGAAGTGGACACCTGCACGCGACATCGACTGTGCAGCTGCAGGCGGTCATCACACCACCGGAACACTGAAAGAAGCCCCACCACCGCCACAGAAATGACAACTCACCGAGGGAGCTGTCTCTACACGGGCAACAAGAGCCAAACACCCCGTAGTGCCGAGCCATGCTCGGCAGAGGCTTCACCGATAGAACTGAAGCAAAGCTTCTGGGCCATGCCTGGCAGAAACTTCAGCGATGAACAGGCCGCATTGCAGAGGACTTTGCACGTGCTTCGCGGCCTACGCCGCTCCCACAAAGGTTAGTAGCGCAAACTCGGAGCTTGAAACCCACAAGGGCGCCAACGGCGCCCTTGTGGGTTTCAAGCTTGTACGCGTGCTCAATGCGTGCCCGCAGCCGCCTTGCCCACCGCACCCAGCTCACCAGCCAGATTGCGCTTATAGGTATCGAAGTCGATGCCCTGCTCCGCTGCTTCGGCATGCGCGGCGTCCTTCAGCGCATCGGAATACATCAGCCGCACCGGCGTGTCGTTGTTCTCGTGCCATTCGGCGGCCTGCATGATCAACGCCAGCACGCGCGCGGCGCTGGTGGTTTCGCCGGCGATCTTGCCGTCCATGCCCAGCACCCACTCGCCATCACGGCGGACGATACCGGCCAGCAATGCACGGTTCTGGTCGCGCAGCTCGGCATGCGGCTCCACTTTGGCCTTTACCGGCGGGTTGGCTTCGGCCTGATTGCGCTCGCGCTCGGCCAGCTTCTTCTTCGCCTCGCGGCGGCCTTTGGATTGGATCGACATCAGTTGTTCACTCTTTGAACGGCCGCCGGTGATGGCGGCACGGCTATTGTCCCCGATACGGGGAGAAATTCGTGTCAGGACGCGGTTTCATCGCGCTGGGCGCGCTGGCTGATGCGCTCCCACTTCCACATCGCCCAGCTGCCCAAACCAAACAGGGCCGCACCAATGGCCAGGGTCAGGCCGCTGCGGCTGAGCATCGGCGAGAGCACGCCGGCGATGATGGCGTTGGTCACCAGCGTACTGAATGCCTGCATCGACGAGGCAGTGCCTCGTTGACGCGGGTACATGTCGAGGATCGCCAGGGTCAGGATCGGGAAGATCAGGGCCACGCCAAACGAAGTCAGGGTGAACGGCAGCACCGCCCACGGCACGGTCATTTCGGTGGCGAAGGCGTTGTAGCTGATGTTGTAGATGGCCGCCACCGCCATGAAGCAGTAGCCGATCCGCACCGCCCGTGCGCCATCCACGCGCCCAGCCGCACGGCCGGAGGCATAGGCGCCCAAGGCCATGCCGCCGATGGTCGGGATGAACAACCAGGCGAACTGGCGCTCGTTCATGTGCAGCAGATCAAGCACGAAGGCAGGCGCCGAGGCGATGTACAGGAACAAGCCACCGAAGCCCAGCGAGCCGGCCAGGGCCAGGCGCAGGAAGCGCGGATTGATGCCGATGCTGATGTAGTCCTGCAGCAGACGTTTTGGATGCAGGCTCAGGCGCGCATGCGGCGGGTGGGTTTCCGGCAACCAGATGCAGGTGATCAGCAGCAACAGCGCCGAGAACCCGACCAGGAACCAGAAGATACCCTGCCAATGCGTCCAACCCAGCAACCAGCCGCCGATGATCGGGGCGATGGCCGGAGCGATGGAGAAGATCATCGAGACCTGGCTCATCAGCCGCTGCGCGTCGTCACCATCGTATAGATCGCGGATCACCGCGCGGCCAATGATGTAGCCGACGCCGGCCGACAGGCCCTGCAGGAAGCGGAACAACAGCAAGGTCGCCATGTCCGTGGACAGTGCACAGCCGATGGATGCGCCGATGAACACCACCAAGCCACCGATGATCACGACTTTGCGGCCCAACGCATCGGACAACGCGCCATGCACCAGGCTCATCAGCGCATAGGCCAGCAGGTAGACGCTGATTACCTGCTGCATCGCCAGCTTGTCGGCGCCCAGATCGGCACCCATCTGCGGGAACGCGGGGAACACCGCATCGATCGCGAACGGGCCGAACATCGACAAACCGGCTACCAGAATGGCGATACGACGCAATGAAACCTGCTTGCTTGCTTCCATGGCTTTCAATAACCAGCAACGGCACCAGCGCGGGCGCCGGTGCGGGGTGAGAGACCAGATGAACAGGGCCGGGCGCGACGGCGCTGGACGGCCATGATGCGGCAATTTGTCCGGACATTCATCCGCTTCAGCCAGCGGTTCCGGGATGCCCGGCCGTACGCGTGCAAGGCGCGGGGTTGAAACCGGGACGTAGATGGTAATCCAAGCCGTTGCGCGGGTCTGCCCCGGGGCTTTACCGAGCTATAATCACCATGCTGCACGAACAAGGTGGGAGAAGCGGTTCACCCCGCTGCCGAAGGCGCAAACGCCCGTAATCGCTCAGGCCCGATACCACCCGTACCAAAACTCTGGAGAGACCGGTTCAATCCGGCGCCGAAGGTGCACGAAGCGCACGATCCTCGTCGCGTCGCTTCCAAACTCTCAGGCAAAAGGACAGAGGGGCGCGAGGTAAGCCTTTGGCTTGCCGGCTGTGCTGTCGCGCGTGCGCGGCAACCGGACGGCAACAGGGCGAGCCTGGCTCACCGCCCCTGCCCTGCATGCCTTCTCCGGACGTCAGCCATGACCCAGAACACCTCTTCGCTGCGCGAGCTCGAACACCACTCCGCGTTTGTTGACCGCCACATCGGCCCCAACGACGCTGAAATCGCGCAGATGCTGCGCACCGTTGGCCATGATTCGCTCGAAGCGCTCACCGACGCCATCGTGCCGGGCTCGATCAAGTCGCCGGCACCGCTGGCGCTGCCCGAGTCGCTGACCGAAGTCGACGCACTGGCCAAGATCCGCGCCATCGCCGACAAGAACAAGGTACTGCGCAGCTTCATCGGCCAGGGCTATTACGGCACCCACACGCCGAACGTGATCCTGCGCAACATCCTCGAGAACCCGGCGTGGTACACGGCGTACACCCCATACCAGGCGGAAATCTCGCAGGGCCGCATGGAAGCGCTGATCAACTTCCAGACCATGGTCGCCGACCTGACCGGCATGGAGATCGCCAACGCCTCGCTGCTGGACGAAGCCACCGCCGCGGCCGAAGCGATGACCCTGGCCAAGCGTTCGGCCAAGTCCAAGTCCAAAGTCTTCTTCGTGCAGGACAGCGTGCACCCGCAGACGCTGGAACTGCTGCGCACCCGCGCCGAGCCGATGGGCATTGAACTGCTGATCGGCAAGCCGGCTGATGCGCTGACCGCCGACACCTTCGGCGTGCTGCTGCAATACCCGGACAGCCTTGGCAACATCGGCGACTACAAGGCGCTGGTCGAGGCCGTGCACGCCCGCCAGGGCTTGGTCGCCGTGGCTACCGACCTGCTGGCGCTGACACTGATCGCCGCTCCCGGCGAATGGGGCGCGGATATCGCCGTCGGCAACAGCCAGCGTTTCGGCGTGCCGTTCGGTTTCGGTGGCCCGCATGCCGCCTTCATGGCCTGTCGTGACGCCTACAAGCGCTCGATGCCGGGCCGCCTGATCGGCGTCTCGGTCGATGCCGAAGGCCGGGCCGCTTACCGCCTGACCCTGCAGACCCGCGAGCAGCATATCCGCCGCGAGAAGGCCACTTCCAACATCTGTACCGCACAGGTGCTGCTTGCCGTGATGGCCTCGATGTACGCCGTCTACCACGGCCCGGAAGGCCTGCAGCGCATCGCCCGCCGCACCCACCGCCTGGCTGCGATCCTCGCCGCGGCTCTGCGTGGCAAGGGCGTGGCGGTCGGCAACGACTTCTTCGACACCCTGCACATCACCGGCGTTGATTCGGCTGCGCTGAAAGCCAAGTCCGAAGCCGCCGGCATCAACCTGCGCATCATCGACGCCGGCTCGGTCGGCATCAGCCTGGACGAAACCGCCACCCGCGCCGACGTCATCGCACTGGGCCAGCTGTTCGGCGCCAGCGTCGACGTGGACGCACTGGATGCCAGCACCGCCGACGCACTGCCGACGAGCTTGCTGCGTACCAGCGAGTTCCTCGCCCACCCGGTGTTCAACACGCACCACAGCGAGCACGAGATGCTGCGCTACCTGCGTTCGCTGGCCGACAAGGACCTGGCGATGGATCGCACCATGATCCCGCTGGGCAGCTGCACCATGAAGCTCAACGCCACCGCCGAGATGATCCCGGTGACCTGGCCGGAATTCGCCAACATCCACCCGCTGGCTCCGGCGGATCAGGCTCAGGGCTACAAAGAGCTGATCGACGGCCTGGAAGCGATGCTGGTCGAATGCACCGGCTATGACGCAGTGAGCCTGCAGCCGAACTCCGGCGCGCAGGGCGAATACGCCGGCCTGCTGGCGATCCGCGCCTACCACCGCTCGCGCAACGAAGGCCATCGCGACATCTGCCTGATCCCGGACTCGGCGCACGGTACCAACCCGGCCTCGGCACAGATGTGCGGCATGACCGTGGTCGTGACCAAGACCGACAGCAACGGCAACGTCGATGTCGAAGACATCCGCCGTAACGCCGAGAAGTACAGCGACCGCCTGGCCGCGATCATGATGACCTACCCGTCCACGCATGGCGTGTTCGAGGAAGAAGTGGTCGAGATCTGCGAGATCATCCACAAGCACGGCGGCCAGGTGTATACCGATGGTGCCAACATGAACGCCCTGGTTGGCGTGGCCAAGCCCGGCAAGTGGGGCTCGGACGTGTCGCACCTGAACCTGCACAAGACCTTCTGCATCCCGCACGGCGGCGGCGGCCCGGGCGTCGGCCCGTGTGCGGTGAAGTCGCACCTTGCCCCGTTCCTGCCGGGCAAGCTCGGCGACAACGGCCCGGTTGGCATGGTCAGTGCAGCCAGCTTCGGCAGCGCCTCGATCCTGCCGATCAGCTGGATGTACATCACCCTGATGGGCACCGCTGGTCTGCGCAAGGCAACCCAGGTTGCGCTGCTCAATGCCAACTACATCGCCAAGCGCCTGGCCCCGCACTACGCCACGCTGTACACCGGCCGTAACGGTCTGGTGGCGCATGAGTGCATCCTCGACGTGCGTCCGCTGGAGAAGACCTCCGGCATCGGCGCCGAGGACGTGGCCAAGCGCCTGATCGACTTCGGCTTCCACGCCCCGACCCTGAGCTTCCCGGTTGCCGGCACGCTGATGGTCGAGCCGACCGAGAGCGAATCGCAGCATGAGCTGGACCGTTTCATCGACGCGATGATCCAGATCCGCGAGGAAATCCAGGCCATCGAAGACGGCAAGCTGGACCGCGAGGACAACCCGCTCAAGCACGCCCCGCACACTGCCGGTGCAGTATCGGCCAGCGAATGGACGCATGCGTACCCGCGTGAGCTGGCAGCGTTCCCGCTGCCTTCCCTGAAACTGCAGAAGTACTGGCCGCCGGTAGCGCGCGTGGACAACGTCTACGGCGACAAGAACATCATGTGCGCCTGCATCCCGGTGGATGCGTACAAGGAAGATGTCGAGGCGTGATCGGGGCTTGATTGCCTGATGCGTGAACGAAAACAGCCGGCGAAAGCCGGCTGTTTTTTTGTGACGATTGGGAGATTGGAGCAGCTGATCTTTCTTGGTCACTGCAAACAGCAGGGGCAAGGCTTCTGCTTTGGCTTTGGCTTTGGCTTTGGCTTTGGCTTTGGCTTTGGATTTGGCTTTGGCTTTGGCTTTGGCTTCTGCTTTGGCTTCTGCTTTGGCTTCTACTTTGGCTTCTACTTTGGCTTCTACTTTGGCCTTCCCTTCTCCCGTTTACGGGAGAAGGTGCCCAACGGGCGGATGAGGGGGGCTTTTGACTTTACTTAGCTAGAAGCTTCCCCTCACCCCAACCCCCGCTCCGCGCCCCGGCCCTTGCGCTGGCGCAAGGGCGTTCGATGGGCAGCGAACCCGTGGTTCGCAAGCTGCCCATCTCACCCCGTAAACGGGAGAGGGGCTTAAAAGCTGCAATTGCGTTCTCCGCTGCACAGCTGCAGTTGCATCTACCGCTGCGCCGCTGCAGCTCCTCAATACCCCTTCTGCTTCAACCAGGCATCCACCTGCGGCTTGCGCTCTGCGCGCAGTCGCAGCTTGGTCTGGATCCCGGCAATCACCGTCTCCGCATCACGTCGCGAGGTCGGTGCGATATGCGCATCGGCAAATGCCTTGATCTTGTCCACCATCTGCAGGTTGTCAGCACTGCGGCCCAGGCCCGGGTAGTAACGCGCACGTGAGGTGCTGTCGACCAGGGTGTCCACCTTCTCGCGATGGGCAACAGCGAAGTCGAAGGCCAGGTCCGCATGCTCGTGCGATACGCCACCAATCATGCCCGCGCTGTTGGTCGCACCCGGCTCATCGGTCAGCGCCATGTCCAATGCACGCTGCGCCAACGCCTTGTCCTTCGGCAAGGCAAGCAGCCCGTAGTACTGGTCACGCACCATTGCCGAGGTTTCCTGCTTGGCCAGCGTGTGCAGCTTGTCCCAGGTTGCCGCGTCCGCATTACTTGCCACCACACCCAGCACACTGCTGCGCAGGTCCGGCGACAATGAATCCGGTTTGGCCAGGAAGGCATCAAAGCGGCGCTGCGCTTCGGCAATCACCTGCCCATCGTCCAGCGCCGCCAAAGTGCCGATCAGCCCGCCACGCAACTCCTTGGTCTGCGCCGAGTCGCTGTCCTTGCCGTCCCAACCCAGTGACTGCAATACCGGCGACAAACGCGAACGTGCGTAGCTGCGGAAGGCGGCCTGCCGCGCGGTATCACCGTCGAACATGCCGTCGATCCCGCTCAGTGTGCCGGAGGCCATGTCCCACAGATCGATGGGCGCATCGGCGTTGATCTTCGCGATCAAATCCAGCAGATCCGCATCGGGCTGCAGGCCGGCTGCGGCCAGTGCGCTGGTATCCATCATCACACCCAACTGGTCGACCACCGGCAACTTGTCGAAGCCTGCGCTCAGCGCCTTGAACTGCGTCGGCGCATACAAGGTGCGGTAATAGCCCTTCTGCCCGGCATTGACCAGCAGCGGCCCAGTGCATCCCGGTAGCTGTACGTTGGTATCACCGTCGACCAGCGTGTGCACCACCTCACCATTGCCCACGCGCAGACTCACCGGCACGCGCCAATGCAGTGGCTGCTTGTCCTTGCGATCAATCGTGTACTCGCCCTGGCTCAACTTCACCTGGGTGTTGCCGGCGACGCAGCTGCTGTTGGCACGAATCAAAGGCACGCCCGGTTGCAGGGTGAAATCATGCGCCACTTCCATGAAGCGCTTGCCCGGTGCCGCCTTGTCGATCTCGGCCCACAGGTCATCGGTGACGGCATTGCCGTAAGCATGGGCAGCGATGTAACGGCGCACGCCATCACGCCAGGCATCGGCCCCAACGTAGTCCTCGAACATCGAAATCACCGCCGAGCCCTTTCCGTAGGTGATGCCATCAAAGGCTTGGCTGGCCTGCTCCACCGTCTCCACGTGCTGCACGATCGGATGGGTGGTGACGTAGGCATCGCGCCCCATCGCGCCGCGGCTGGTATGCGCGGCATCGACGTTGTTGATGTCCCACTCCGGGTGCAGCTTGCGGGTGGTACGCGCCTCCATCCACGAAGCGAAACCTTCGTTGAGCCACAGGTCATCCCACCACGCCATCGTCACCAGGTTGCCGAACCACTGGTGCGCGATCTCGTGTGCGGCAATCGAGAACACGGCCTTCTTGTCGGAGACGCTCGACACCGCCGGATCCAGCAGCAAGGCGTATTCGAAGGTAAAGATCGCGCCCCAGTTTTCCATCGCGCTGAAGAACTGGCTGCCACCGGGCGCAGCGATGTTGTCGAGCTTGGGCAGCGGATATTTCACGCCGAAATAGTCGTTGTACTCGCGTAGCACCTCAGCACTGCCTTCAAGGGCGAAGCGCGCCTGATCGACCTTGCCGGTCTGGGCGATGACGCCGATCTCGGTGCCGCCTTCGTCAACAGTGGCGCGCTCGAACTCGCCACTGGAGAAGAACAGCAGGTAGGTCGACATCTTCGGCGTGGTCTGGAACACCACCTGCTTCAGCCCCTGGCCCAGCGACTTGGTGCTGGCTACCGGCATGTTGCTGACCGCCATCTCGGCAGCGGGCACGCTGACGGTCAGATCGAACGTAGCCTTGAACCCCGGCTCGTCCCAGGACGGAATGAAGCGACGTGCATCGGAGTTTTCAAACTGGGTGAACAGCGCGCGTTTCTTGCTGCCATCAGCGACCGGGTAATCCAGCGCGAACAAGCCATTGGCTTGGGTATTGATGGTTCCGCTGTAATCGATGCTCAGCGTGTAGCGGCCGGGCTGAAGCGGGTTGGCCACGCCGAAGCTGACGGTCTGGTTGGCCTCGTCCACGCTGACCGTGGCAGGCATCGCTTTGCCACCGGCAGGCTGCAGTTGGCTCTTGCCAAAGCGCATGCCCGCCGCCTGCAACACGATGCTATTGGTAGGTTGCAGCACTTCCAGATCAATGCTGACTTTGCCGTCGAAGCGCATCTGCCCCGCATGCGGAGTGATCTGCACCCGGTAGTGATCCGGACGTGCGGTACGCGGCAACTGCGTGGTGATCTCGTTCTGACCGTTGCCGGCTGCGATGGGTTCGGCAGCAAATACAGCAGGTGTGGCGATGCAGGAGAGGGCGAAACCAATGGCAACAACAAGGGAACGGCGCATCAAGGCTCCTTACGGAAGGGCATGGGCGCGACGCCCATCAGCTCTGCATCATCGGCCCCTCAATCGCGACCCAACACCGCCGGAAGTCATAGCTCCGTGCGCGCGGCTTCCTGTTGCGCGCGCTCGGCGATCATCGCCCGATACTGGCGCGGCGCCATGCCGACTTCGGCCTTGAACTTGCGGGTGAATGCACTCTGGTCACTGAAGCCACAGGCCTGGCCGATGCTGGCCACGCTGTCCTCGCCGTGCAGCAGGTGCAGTGCGATCTGGATGCGCAGTCGCGTCAATACCTGCTGCGGCGTCATCTGGAACACCTTGCGGAACGAGCGCTCCAGCTTGGACAGCGAGAAACCGGTGATGTCCAGCAAGGTCTGCATGCGCACGTTTTCTGCGTAATGCGTGTTGAGGTAATCCAGCGCCAGCCGCAGCGGCTCGTACTGCGACTCCAATCCACCGCGCTGACCGAGATCGCGCGAGATACCGATCAGGCCGATCACCTTACCGTTCTCTACGATGGGCCGCTTGCAGGTCAGGCACCAACCCGGCTGCTGGTTGGGGAACAACTGCAGCTCCATTACGTTCTCGATCACTTCGCCGGCCAGCACCCGCGCGTCCTGCTCGGTATAGGCTTCGCTCATGCCGACCGGGTACAACTCATCCGCGCGCTTGCCGATCGCATCGCTGCGCGACTTCATGCCCAGCCGCTGCATCATCGTCATGTTGACGTGGGTGTAGCGCCCATCAATGTCCTTGGCGAAAAACAGCACGCTGGGAATGGCGTCGAACAGAGCTTCGATTTCGGCAGGATCAATACGCATCGGGTCAGTCAGGCTGGCAGCGGGGGCGTGCCAGCGCATTCTAGCCACCCCGGGGCCGCTATCGCGCTGGCCATAAGTACTTGCCGGTGGCCGCTACCGCCAGATGAAGAAAAGTCCCAAGTCGGTATTGCCTGCATGATCGGGCTTACACGCGCCAGGATTCTACCCCGATGAGCCAAGTCACTCCTTCCAATCAGTATGCAGTGGGCCAGCTGTGGGCCTGCCAGGGCCGCCATGACGGCGAGCAGCCTACCCTGCTGATCAACCGCATCGACCAGCATCCGCTGGGCGGCGGCAACATCTATCACGTGACTCTGGACGGATTG
Organism: Stenotrophomonas sp. STEN020; assembly: GCF_056760195.1. Taxonomy (NCBI): domain Bacteria; kingdom Pseudomonadati; phylum Pseudomonadota; class Gammaproteobacteria; order Lysobacterales; family Lysobacteraceae; genus Stenotrophomonas; species Stenotrophomonas sp. STEN020. The sequence goes on along the minus strand of NZ_JBRREI010000055.1, from coordinate 2,433 downwards.
AAAATCCGCAATCCCCGTGTGCCCGAGGGCATCATGACCCAGCTCGCCCACGCCCCGGTCACCGACCAGACCCTGCAGCGCAGCCAGCTTCGCCTGCTTGGCCAGCAGTCAGCAGATCCGGCGTATCTGCAGGGCTATGGCCAATGGCGCGAAGCGTTTGATGCAGGAAATGCCGGTTCGTTTGGTGTCAGCGTGGCGACCATTCTGGAGATCGTCGAGCGGCAGCTCAACGGTACCCCGTTGGATCAGCCGTAACGCCAGATCATGCCCGGCGGAAGCCTTGCCGGTAACGCCCCTGCCGACCATGGGTCGGCACTACAGGTTTGGCTATATCGGTAACGCCCCTGCCGACCATGGGTCGGCACTACAGGTTTGGCTGTATCGGTAACGCCCCTCGGCGGAAGCCTTGCCGGTAACGCCCCTGCCGACCATGGGTCGGCACTACAACGACAACGCCCCGCTTTCGCGGGGCGTTGTTTTTCACGCTACGGCGCGGCTATCAGCCCCACGGATCCTGCAGGACCATGGTGTGGTCGCGGTCCGGGCCGGTCGAGACGATCGACACCGGGCAGCCAGCCAGTTCTTCCAACGCACGCAGGTAGGCGCGTGCGGCAGGCGGCAGTTTGTCCCACTCGGTCACGCCGTGGGTGTTCTCGGTCCAACCCGGGAACTCCAGGTACACGGGGGTGCATTCTTCCCAGCCCTGTGCGTCCAGCGGGGCGTATTCCGAACGCTTGCCACGGTATTCATAGGCAATGCAGACCTTCAGCTTTTCCATGCCGTCGAGCACGTCGAGCTTGGTGATACACAGGCCGGAAATACCATTGATGGCCACGGCGCGCTTCAGCGCGACGATGTCCATCCAGCCGCAGCGACGCGGACGGCCGGTCGAAGCGCCGTACTCGGCGCCACGGTCACGGATGCCCTGGCCGATTTCATCGTCCAGTTCGGTCGGGAAGGGACCGCCGCCAACGCGGGTAGCGTAGGCCTTGGCGATACCCAGCACGTAGTCGATGGCATCGGCGCCAACGCCGGCACCGGCCAGTGCACCACCAACGGTGGTGTTGGAGCTGGTGACGTACGGGTAGGTGCCGTGGTCGATGTCCAGCAGTGCGCCCTGCGCACCTTCAAACAGCACGCGCTTGCCCTGCTTGCGCAGGTCGTGGCAGATGCCGGCAACGTCGGACTTCATCGGCTCGACGTATTCGCCGAAGGCCAGTGCTTCCTGGTACACAGTGTCGAAATCGACCGGCTCCACGCCCAGGTACTTGGTCAGCACGAAGTTGTGGTAATCCAGCGCGGTACGCAGCTTTTCAGCCAGCTGTTCCGGGTAATGCAGGTCGGCGATGCGGATGCCGCGACGTGCAACCTTGTCTTCATAGGCCGGGCCGATGCCGCGACCGGTGGTGCCGATGGCCTTGCCACCAGCTGCCTTCTCACGCGCCTGATCCAAAGCGATGTGGTACGGCATGATCAGCGGCGCTGCCGGCGAGATCTTCAGGCGCGAACGGACTTCAACGCCAGCCGTTTCCAGCTCTTCGATTTCCTTGCGCAGGGCGGCCGGGGAAATCACCACGCCATTGCCGATCAGGCACAGCGCGTCATCGCGCAGGATGCCGGACGGAATCAGGTGCAGGACGGTCTTCTTGCCGTTGATGACCAAGGTATGGCCAGCGTTGTGACCACCCTGGAAACGAACCACTGCGCCGATTTCTTCGGTCAGCAGATCGACGATCTTGCCCTTGCCTTCATCGCCCCACTGGGCGCCGAGAACAACAACTGATTGACCCATGACGGGTAACTCCTGAATTTTGCTGCGGCCATCGGGGCCGCGGACGGGGCCGTGCGCTGCGCTGCAGTCCGCCATCATGGACACCCCATCGGGGAGCATCCGGCAAACGCCAGGGCCATACACGGAAAAAGCCGAACGGGGCACTCCAAGAGGAGCAAGCCCGACCGGCTTTTGTGGATTATCCGGGTTTTGACTGACAGCTACCACCCCCGAGGCTGCAGGTTGGTATGGACGTCAGGGTTTGGTTCAGTGGCGGACCCACCAAAGGACTGCCAGACCGATGAACAGTGCCGCGGCCCCCATTCCGCGCAGGGATGCGGCGGGCTGCTCCAGCAGCTGCGCGGCCATCCGCTTCCACGCCAAAGGCGCGATGAACAGGAACAGGCCTTCGATGATGGCCACCAGGCAGAGGGCGGAAAAGAGGTCTTGCATGCGTCAAAGTCTTCAAAAAAGCAGGTAGTGCCGAGCCATGCTCGGCAGAGGCATTACCGGGATAACCGTTGTAGGAGCGGTGTCAGCCGCGAAGCCGGCAGCGATGAAATCACGGGCTTGGCTGCAATCTGATCAATCCCGGGCTTCGCGGCGTTAGCCCCGAAAGCAGGCCATGGGGGGGAAGCCCCAGCCGCGCAATGCGCGGCCCG
>NZ_JBRREI010000054.1:0-31083 GCF_056760195.1 Stenotrophomonas sp. STEN020 | reverse complement strand
CCCCCCCCCCCCCCCCCCCCCCCCCCCCCCCCCCCCCCCCCCCACCCCCCCCCCCCCCCCCCCCCCCCCCCCCCCCCCCCCCCCCCCCCCCCCCACTACCGGTCATCTTTCAGGCGTTGCCTTCACCGCCGGCCAAAACACGGTGCCAGCCTTCCACGCCCAGCTGGTCCAGCGTGGCGATGTTGCGCTCGACGATCACGTCCGGGTCCGGGAACGCTGCCACCGCACGCTCAACGCTGTCTTCGCGCAGCAGGTGCAGGGTCGGGTAGGGCGAACGGTTGGTGTAGTTGCTCACATCGTCCGGCGCAGCACCGGCGAACTGGTACTGCGGATGGAAACTGGCTACCTGCAGGATGCCCTGCAGATCCAACGCTTCCACCGCCGCATCGGCGTTTTCCAGGAAATCGTTGTAGTCCAGGAAATCACTGAGAACCTCCGGGTGGATGATCAGCGTGGTGTCGACCTGCTCAACCGGAGTGTCACGCAATAGCAGCAGCTCTTCGGCCAGCTGCTCCAGCAGCGCCTCCGGCGTGGTCGCATCACTGAGCACGAAACGGACCTGGTTCTTGACGTAGACCGCCTTGGCGAACGGGCACAGGTTCAATCCGATCACCGCTTTTTCCAGCCAGTTGCGGGTGACGGCGATGGGATCGATGGCGGCTTCTTCGTTCATGGCTGGCGCTCAGGCTGGCAGGGCAGGCGATTGTAGTGGTCCTCGGCGTTGGCTGCCGTCGTGCTGTCATCGCAATGGCGTTCACTGTCCACAAACTGGACAGCGTGCATTGTTGAAATTCCCATGCTTTCAGCGGCTTGCAAGGTTCTCGCCGAAGGCTAATAGGCAGTTGCCGGGCGCAGGTATTCAATGTCGGCACAGACCACGCTAGGAGTACAGGCAATGGCAGAACAGGCATTTCTTCCCCCCGCGTTGTGGGTGAGCAAGCAGTTTGATGGTCAATGGCAGGCCGGTAGCAGCCAGCAGGATGTGATCGAGCCGGCCACCGGCAAGGTGCTCGGCAGCATCGCAATGGCCGACCCGGCGCAGATCGCGCGCTCGGCGGCTGCTGCCGCCAAGGCGCAACGTGACTGGGCCAATGCGCCCTATGAAACCCGCGCGCAGGTCTTGCGCCGTGCCGCGCAGCTGGCCGATGAACATGCCGCCGAGATCATCGACTGGCTGGTGCGTGAGTCCGGTTCGACCAAGCTCAAGGCCGGCTTTGAGAACAAGGTAAGCACCAAGGCCCTACAGGAGGCTGCAGCGCTGCCCTCGCGAAGCGTTGGCGAGATCCTGCCGTCCGCATCTGGGCGCTTGAATCTGGCACGCCGCCGCCCGCTGGGCGTGGTCGGAGTGATCTCCCCATTCAACTTCCCCTTGTACCTGGCGATGCGCGCGGTAGCGCCAGCGCTGGCGCTGGGCAATGCGGTGGTGCTCAAGCCCGATCCGCGCACAGCGGTCTGCGGTGGCTTTGTTATCGCCCGCCTGTTTGAACTGGCTGGGCTTCCGGCAGGTGTATTGCATGTGCTGCCCGGTGATGGCGCAGCAGGTGCGGCGCTGACCAGTGATCCGAATATCGCCATGATCCAGTTCACCGGCTCCACCGCTGCCGGCCGCAAGGTCGGTGAAGCAGCTGGCCGGCATTTGAAGAAAGTGTCGCTGGAGCTCGGCGGCAAGAATGCGTTGATCGTGCTCGACGATGCCGACATCGACCTGGCCATCGCCAATACCGCGTGGGGCGTCTATCTGCATCAGGGGCAGATCTGCATGGCCACCGGTCGCGTGCTGGTTCAACGCGGTATCTATGCGCAGTTCCTGGAGAAGCTCATCGCCAAGGCGCAGTCGCTGACCGTTGGCGACCCAGCCCAGGCTGATGTTGCGCTCGGCCCATTGATCAACGTACAGCAGCGTGACCATGCCGCGCGCGTGGTGGCCGAGGCCGCAGCGGCCGGCGCAACGCTGGAAACCGGCGGGACCTATCAGGATCTGTTCTTCGAACCGACCGTGCTCAGCGGCGTGGACAAGACCAATCCTGCGTTCCGCGCGGAGATCTTCGCACCGGTGGCGGTGGTGGTGCCCTTCGACAGCGATGAAGAAGCCGCAGCGCTGGCCAACGACACCGAGTACGGCCTGTCGATGGCCATCGTCTCCAGCAATGTCGGCCGTGCGTTGAAGCTGGGCGAACAGCTGCATACCGGCATCCTGCATATCAACGACCAGACCGTGAATGACGAAGTCATCAATCCGTTTGGTGGCATTGGCGCCTCCGGCAATGGCAGCAGCATCGGCGGCCCGGCCAATATCGAAGAGTTCACCCAATGGCAATGGCTGACCATCAAAGGTGAAGCCCCGGCCTATCCGCTCTGAACAGGAGAAACCCATGAGTGCATCTGCAGAACTGCGTGACATCACCGTGGCGGTGGTGCGCGAGAAGGAAAAGCCGTTCACCATCGAGCAAGCGCGCATCCGCGGCCCCAAGGATGACGAGGTGCTGGTGCGCGTCGTTGCTACCGGCCTGTGCCATACCGACCTGATCGTGCGCGACCAGTACTACCCGGTGCCGTTGCCGGCGGTGCTGGGCCATGAAGGTGCTGGCGTGATCGAAGCGCTGGGTCCGGGCGTCAAGGATCTGAAGGTCGGCGACCATGTGGTGCTCACCTACGGTGCCTGTGGCCACTGCAATCCCTGCAGCGGTGGGCATGGTGCGTACTGCAAGGACTTTTTCGGCCTGAACTTCGGCGGTGGTGAACTGGACGGCAGCACCGCCATCCAGGACCCGCACGGTCAGCCGCTGCACGATCACTTCTTCGCCCAGTCCTCGTTTGCGACCTATGCGCTCAGCCGCGAGAACAATGCGATCAAGGTGCCCGAGGATGCACCGCTGGAGCTGCTGGGCCCGCTGGGCTGTGGCATCCAGACCGGTGCCGGTGCGGTGATCAACTCGCTCAAGGTTGGCGCTGGCAGCAGCTTCGCTTCCTATGGCGCGGGTGCGGTCGGCCTGAGTGCGGTGATGGCCGCACGCGTGGCCGGCGCCACCACCATCATCGCCATCGATGTGGTGCCGTCGCGATTGGAGCTGGCCAAGGAGCTGGGTGCCACCCACACGATCAACAGCCGCGAGGTGGATGTGATCGAGGCGGTGCGTGCCATCAGTGGTGGCGGTGTTGATTTCGCGCTGGAGTCCACCGGTCGCCCGGAGGTGTTGGAGCAGGGCATCGAGGCATTGGCCGGTCTGGGTGTGATCGGCGTGGTGGGTGCGCCCAAGCTGGGCACCAAGGCCGCGTTCGACATCAACAACCTGCTGCTGGGCGGCCGCAGCATCCGCGGCATCGTCGAAGGTGACAGTGTGCCCAAGGTGTTCATTCCGCAGCTGGTACAGCTGTACCAGCAGGGCCGCTTCCCGTTCGACAAGCTGGTCAAGTTCTATCCGCTGGAGCAGATCAACCAGGCGGCCGAAGACAGCACCAAGGGCATCACCTTGAAGCCGATTCTCAAGATCGGTTGATGGAACAAACCGTCGCGGGCCGGGCGGGCCCGCGATGGCGATTCAGTCAGCGAGCGAGGTGTAGGCTGGGCGCAGTTGTCTGGAGGACGCCCATGGCCACCACGCTCGTGCAACAGCAGCAACGCCTTGCAGTGGCACGGCAGCGTTTTGCCGAAGGTGGCAGCCTGCCTGCGCAACTGCTGCCACCGGCGCTGCTGCGCTCCTGGGAGCGCTCGCGGCAAGCGGGCGTGCGCCCGCAGCAGGCGCCGCAGTATTCGTCGCTGGCGCACCGCAAGCTGCGTCTGGACGATCCGGCAGACCGCTTGCTTGCCCGTTGCGTACGCCAGGACATGGACGATCTATGGGCGGCGTTCGGTGGCCGACGTTGGACCCTGTTCTGCGTCAACCGTGATGGTCTGATCATCGCCCAGCGTGAACACGGCCTGGGCGATGAAGCGATATTGCGGCCGATCCAGGTTGGCCGGCGCGTGCGCGAAATCGAGATCGGCACCACCGCACCGTCCTGTGCACTGGCCGAGGATGCGCCGGCGCTGGTACGCGGCAACGAGCATTACCTTGATGAGTTTTCGCAGGTCTATTGCCTGAGCGTGCCGCTGCACGGTGCCGACGGCGAAGTGCTGGGTGCACTGGATATCACCGGCATCGGCGAGCGTGACAGCGAGTTGTTGCGTGGTTACTTCCGCCAGGCCGCGTTGTCGATCGAGAACCAGCTTATCCAGCAGCAGCGTGATTGCCATCTACTGGCCGTGCAGCACGATGCGCGTTGGTTGGGCACGCCGCTGCAGGGTGTTTTGGCGGTGGGCGAGGACGGCCGGCTGCGTGCCGCCAACAGCGTGGCGCGACGCATTCTTGGGCTGCCGCGCAGCGGCGCCTTGCCATTGATGACCTTGGACGGCGTGTTTGCCGAAGCCAGCGTGCACCAGCGCCGCCGTCTGTTGCAGGCAGGGCCGGTACATCGGGTGCCGCTGCGTGCGGACAGTGCCTTGCAGGTGCAGTATCTGCGCGGGCCGGTACGCGCGCGTGCCAGTACGCAGACGGTGGCGATGGCAGCGGCGAGTTCGTTGCGTGTGCAGGGGGTACAGGCGGTACGTGAAGCGGTGGCTGCGCATGCTGGCAATCTCAGCGCCGCGGCACGTCAGCTGGGTATTTCGCGCACCACCCTGTACCGCAAGCTGCAGCAGGCCGGTTGAGCCTGCTGCAGCGGGTTTACATCAGTCGCGGAAGTTGTCGAACTGCAGCGGCTGTTCGAAGTCGCCCTTCTTCAGCAGTGCCATCACTTCCTGCAGGTCATCGCGCTTCTTGCCGTTGACGCGCAGCTTGTCGCCGTTGATCTGGGTGTCGACCTTGATCTTGGATTCCTTGATCTTGGCGGCGATCTGCTTGGCCAGCTTCTGCTCGATACCCTGCTTGACCGTCACCTGCTGGCGCGCGCCACCCAGGTTGGTCTCGATGTCGCCGAATTCCATGCAACGGAAGTCGATGTTACGCGCGGCCAGGCGCTGCTTGAGGATGTCCGACATCTGCTTGAGCTGGAAATCGGTAGGCGCGGTGAGCTTGATCAGCTTCTCGCCATCCTGCTCGAAACTTGCGGCCACGCCCTTGAAATCGAAGCGGGTGGACAGCTCGCGGTTGGCCTGGTCGATGGCGTTGGTCAGCTCGTGCTTGTCAACTTCGGATACGACGTCAAAAGAAGGCATGGGGCCTGCTCCAATCAGAAAATCAGGCGCCATTCTAGGCGATTGGCGGGGAGGGGATGGTGGAGGTTGCCGCTGCCGTTGCCGCTGCCGCTGCCGCTGCCGTTGCCGTTGCCCTTGGCCTTGGCCTTGCTTGCTTTCAGCTCGTCATTCCCGCGTAGGCGGGAATCGCTCCTGTTCTTGCTCGTGCATTTGCTGTGCTTTGGCTCTTCTTCCGTTCGGAAGAATCAAAGCCAGAACCAAGAGCCACAGCCAAGAGCCACAGCCAAGAGCGATTCCCGCCTACGCGGGAATGACGAGCTAGGGGCGAAGGCCAGAGCAACAGCCAGAGCCAGAACCAGAACCAGAACCAGAGCAACAGCAACAGCCGCTCACAACCCCAGCCGCAACTGCACCTCAGCCGCGATCCGGGTGGTCTCACGCAAAGGTTCGACCGCCACATTCGGATCAGCATCAAAAGCCGCCAGCCCATCCAACAGCCGACCACGCTCCCGCAAGGCCTGCTGAAAGGACGCCATCCGCTCCTGCGCACGTGTACCCAGCAACACCCCAACCGGCACGCGGGTGGCGCAGGCTTCCGACAACAGGTTGACTGAGTCCGGGGTGCAGACAATGCGGTCGGCCCAGCCCAGCAACCCGGCATAAGGATTGGAGCCGTCACCGCCATCGGCCCAGATCACGCCGGGCACATCGTCGAAGGCGCGCAGCAGGGCGGCCGTCACCGCGCGCGGGGTACGCCGCGAGGTGGTGGCCAGCACGCTGCCGCCGTCAGCGCGGATGCGCGCGGCCAGTTGCTGGAACAGCGGCTGGATGTCGCTGTCCTGCCACGGTGCGTGGTCAGTAGGGCCTCCCACCAGCAAGGCGGTGCGCGGCCCGGGCAGCTGCTCGAAGCTGGAGAACGCGGCCCGGCCCCAGGCCAGCCAGTCATCGCTGACCGGGTTGAGGCTGCCCAGCAGGGTGAGCACGTTGTCCGCGCGCAGGCGGTCGTGCTCGGGCACCACCAGCAGGTCCCAGTGGCGCGGGGAAATACGTGGGTCGAGGATCTGCACGGTGCGGCTGCCGTGTTGGCCCAGCACCCGCAATGCGCCAGCGGCCTGCCGGCCACAGCCAATCGCCAGCGCCGGCGCATTGCCAGCCAACTGCGCGAACTGCGGTCCAAAGCCGCGCCCAGCGCCCGGCAGCAGGCGCGGCGCCAGCCAGCGCCAGGGTGCCTGCGGCTGCAGCTGCAGGCGTTGCTGACCACCAAGGCCCAGCGCAGACGCCAGCGCCACCGCCTGGCGCACATTGCCGGCGCGGCCGTCGGTGATCGTCCAAGGGAGCGTCGATCGTTTCGCGTATGGCATTAATTCGTTTCAAAAAGGCTGGGTGTTGCAACAGCCAGAGGGCTCTACACTGCGACCTCTGATCGGCGTGTCATTGTCCCGGGCTGACCGGTGCAATGTCACGACCGTAGCCAATTCATCACGGAGTTTCCATGTCCGACATCTTCAACGATGCCGCGCTTGACCAGCTGTTCCGCACCGCCCGCACCCAGAACACGTTCCAGGACCGCCCGGTTGAGGACAGCCAGCTGCGTGCCCTCTACGACCTGCTGAAGTGGGCGCCCACCTCCGCCAACGCCAGTCCGGCGCGCTTTGTGTTCGTCAAATCGGCCGAAGCCAAGCAGAAGCTTGCCCCGGCCCTGTCCGAGGGCAACCTGGCCAAGACCCTGGCCGCCCCGGTCACGGCGATCGTTGGTTTCGATCTGGATTTCCACGAGAAGCTGCCCTACCTGTTCCCCCACACCGACGCCAAGGCCTGGTTTGACGGCCCGCGCGAAGGCCGCCACGAGGCTGCGTTCCGCAACGGCAGCCTGCAGGGTGCCTATCTGATCCTGGCCGCACGCGCGCTGGGCCTGGATGCGGGCCCGATGTCGGGCTTCGACCCGGCCAAGGTGGATGAAGCGTTTTTTGCCGGCACCGCCATCAAGTCCAATTTCCTCGTCAATCTGGGCTATGGCGACCCGACCGGCATCTTCCCGCGCTTGCCGCGGCTTTCCTTCGATGAAGCCGCGCGCATTGCCTGATTGCTGAAGTGTTCCACACGGCCACCGTCACACCGGCTGACGCCGTGCTTGTTGAAACTGACCCTGTTCTGTCTATCACCTCCAAGGAGAGATCCATGTCCGCTATGACCAAGTTGCTGCTCCCGCTGGCCCTGGCCGCTGCCATCACCGCCTGCTCCAAGCCGGCTGACACCGCTGCCCCGGCTGCCGCCCCGGCCGACACCGCCGCTGCGCCGGCCGATGCCGCTGCTGCTGCCCCGGCTGCCCCGGAAGCTGCTGCGATCCAGATCGCCGCCGGCACCTACAAGCTCGACCCGACCCACACCGACGTGCTGGTGCAGTGGAGCCACATGGGCTTCTCCAACCCGAGCGCCCACTTCGGCAATGCTGACGGCACCCTGGTGTACGACGCTGCCGACGTTGGCAAGTCCAGCGTGGAAGTGACCCTGCCGCTGAGCGGCTTGAACAGCTTCACCGCCAAGTTCGACGAGCACCTGCGCAGCGCCGATTTCTTCGATGCCGCCAAGTTCCCGACCGCCACCTTCAAGAGCACCAAGGTGGAAGCAGCCGGCACCAACAAGCTGACCGTGACCGGCGACCTGACCGTCAAGGGCATCACCAAGCCGGTGGTGTTGGACGTGACCGTCAACGGTGCCGGCGAGCACCCGATGGCCAAGGTGCCGTCGGTTGGCTTCGACGCCACCACCACCATCAAGCGCAGTGATTTCGGCGTGGGCGCCTACGCCCCGGCCGTCAGCGACGACGTCAAGATCCGCATCACCACCGAAGCCTCGATCCCGAAGGCCGAGGAAGCTGCCGCCAAGTAATCGCGTCAGCGGTTTCTTCGCAGCACGCAACAAACACAAAGGCCCGCCATTGGCGGGCCTTTGTCGTTCGGGCGCTCTGGCTTTTGTAGGAGCGGCGTAAGCCGCGAAGCCGATACATCATCAGTTGGCAAAGATGCGGATAGCTTCAATACCGTCAGCTTCGCGGCTTACGCCGCTCCTACAGATGAGCCCCAATCCGCGCTCAACCGATCTGTGCTGGTATCCCGGCAAGCCGCACATGCCCCACCAACTGCCGCAGATAGCCGCCCGCTGCACACAGCAGCGCATCGCCAATAGGCTTCAATATGCGCCGACCCCAGCGCTGATGGGAACACCGCGCATACGGCAGCAGCACATCCGAAAAGATCACCATCAGCTGCGCGGAAAAAAACGCGAGCAGCATTTCCAGCCCCAATGCATCCAGTACAGGCACCAAGGTAGCCAGTTCCGGGTTGGAGACGATGCACAGAATTACGACGGTGGTAAGCAAGGCGGCCGCTCGGCCGCGCCAGTTGCGGCTTTTCATGGGTGCATCATCAAGGGAATTTGAAAACAATGCGTTTCAATATGGAGAGTCGGTCCGCCAGCTGCTGCTCCGTGTCCGCTACCAGCCAGATGTGAGCGACATAGCCCGACTCTCGATCAAGCGACAGTAGCGTTTGGCGAGATAGATCCGATGCCGAGGTGCCGGCATCTTGCCGGTACCAGGTGACGCGACGGGCAGCAACTTCGCCGCCTCCGATGGGAGTTGCGAGCTCTGGCCTGAAGCTTGGATGATTGCCGAGGTAGATGCCAAAAGCCGTCTCAGTGGAACCATTCGCTTGGGCTCTGCAGATATCAAAATCAATCCCCTCGCTGTAGGTCCACTCAAGCCCGGAGCCTATCGGTAGCGCCGGGCACTGATCGGCCGAGCGCGCAACAACTTGCGGCGCTGCAAGCAGCAGAAAGCTGAGTAACCAGAAACGTTCCATGTGCTCACCAACGCATGAGTGGCCAGATGCATCACCTGAACCATAGCAAGCATCGGTAGCGGCATCATCATTCACATGTCTGGAAACTTGGGTTGGACGTGCTGGTTGAGCTAAGAGCTTTCCTATGTTGTTGGGCAAGAGCCTCGTTTCCGGTTTGTTCCGGGCCAGGCTCGTCCAACCGCACCTTGCCTGCGCCAGCCGCCGTCTCGGCAACGGACGGAACCGGTTTCTCTCCCGCCAGCTGCCTCGCCAGCTCGACATTGGCGATATGCCCATGCATGAACAGTAGATCGGCGTAAACGCTCATTTCCTTGCTCCGTGTTGAGAGTGGATTGAGGTTAGTTCCGGGATATAGTCCGTAAAAGCGAGCATCCCTCAAGCGCGTATTGAGAAGAACTCAAGCCTCATGTCCAAGCCGCCACTCCAGTTTCTGCAGGGCTTCGTGCTTGCCGCGCGTATGGGCAATATGTCGCGCGCCGCCGAGGCGATGAATGTCACCGTCAGCGCTTTGAGCCATCAGATGCGCCAGCTGGAGCAGCGGCTCGGCTATCCGCTGCTGCTACGGCAGGCACGCGGTGTTGCGCCGACGCAGGAAGGGCGGCGTCTGCTCGACCAGGTTGGCCCGCACCTGGATGCGATCAACGAGGTCTTCCGCCCGTTCCAGGCGCGGCGTGATTGCGTGTTGTCGATCAGCGCGGTGCCGACGATGGCGTCGGCCTGGCTGGTGCCGCGTTTGGGCCGCTTCGTGGCGGCGCACCCGCAGATCGAGATCAACCTGCAATCCAATCAGCTACTGATCGATTTCGAACGGCAGCTGCAGTTCGATGCGGCGATGCGCATTGGCGATGGCCGCTGGCCGGGGGTTATCGCAGAGCCCTTGATCGATGAATGGCTGGTGCCAATGGCCAGCCGGGCATTGGTCGAACGCATGGGCGGCATCGATGCGAAGCCGCTGTCGGAGTGGCCGCTGCTGGGCGACCCGGATGGCGAATGGGATCGCTGGTTCGCGCTGATCGGCGCAAAGGCGCCCAAGCGCTACGTTGCGATCTTCGATGATTCCGAATCGCATCATCGTGCCGCGCTGGAGGGTGTTGGGGTGGCGCTGGGGCGGGTGACGCGTGCGCAGCTGCTGCTGCAGTCGGGCCAGTTGCTGATGCTCTCCGACAAGCGCCTGAAGACAGCGTGGTCGCATTGGTTGGTTTACCCCGAGCGCTCGACCAGCCATCGCGGTTTCCAGGCGTTCCGCGAATGGCTGCATGCGGAAGCCGCTGCGTATCGTGAGCACATGGGCGAGCAGCGCTGAGGTTGGTAGTCAGCCTGCATTGCCTGTTGACCAGATTCTTACTTGATCCAAGGTGCAAATATTCGCAAGCGCTGCGGCCGCGAAGACAGCGTAAACGCTACCAACATCGCGGCAGCGCTCAAGGCCATTACCCAGACCAGCACCGCCATCGTTGCGTGATCCACCGCCAGGCACAGCGCCAATGCAATGCAGATGCTGCAGCTGCCAAGGATGCGCAGCAGTCGCAGGACGCTGGGTGATGGCTCTCGCTGCCACACCTGCAATGCATGCACCTGCATCGACAGCGCCAGCCAGGCCATGCCGGCAAGACTGCTCAACAACGCGGCGCAGAGCATCAGGTTGGCGGACAGGGAGTCATGCATGAGCGTTCTCCCGGTGTGCGGCCTGTTTTGCATGCGCGCGCTGGCCAAGCTTGCGTGCGGCAATGACGGCGACGGCGGCGCTGCCGAGCAGGAACAGATCGATGCCTGCCACCGGCCAATAGCCGCGCGACAGCGTGCGCAGCAAGTGATCGCCAGTGGTGATCCAGTTCAGAGCAACCGCTGCTACGGCCATCACCGCGATGGCCCAGGTCTGCTCGCGCCACGCCGGGTTGGTGAGCCCACGCGCTACAGGCGCGCCACGCATTCCTGCGTGCACCAGCGCCAACGCCCAGACCGCCCAGAACGCATAGCGCTCCCAGTCGCCACGGCCGGGCAGGGCTTCTGGAAGCAGACGGTTGGCAATCAGGATGCCGAGTGTAGCCAGCAGCATACCGGTGACCGTGGTCACCGCCAGTGCGTCGACGATGCGTGCACCCTGGCTGCCTTGTTGCGCGTGCTGGCGCTTGCGCTTCTCGACAAAGAAGATGAAACCGGTGGCAATGCAGACCGCGCCGGCGATGCCACCGAACACGTACAGCCAACGCAGCAGCCAATGGCGGAAGTGCTGCAGGTGCAGGCCGGTGAGGAACTCGGCCATGCGTGCAACCGGCGTTGCAGCTGGATCCTCACGGATCAGCTTGCCGTCTGACGATTTGAAATGGATGCCATCGCCTACCAAGGCGATGCGGTCGGTACCGGCACGGTAGACACTGACGTAGCCATTGGCATCGCCAAGGTGCTGCAGCACCAGGAAGCCGACATCGCCGGCCTTGTCGTTGGCCTCCCAGCGCCGCTGCGCCTGCGCCACCATCGCATCCACCGATGCCAGCCCGGCAGCTGCGCCTGCGCGCTGATGCGGCAGGCCGGTTTCCTGCGCTTCCATCCGCTCGTGCAGGTCATGCAGATCGTGCAGCTGGGTGTGACCGACCGGAAAGTAATAGGTGCCGGCAAAGATCAGCAGACCGGTCAGCGCGAAGAAGAAGTGGAACGGCAGCGCCACCACGCCGGTGAGGTTGTGCAGGTCCAGCACGCTGCGCAGCCTGGCCTTGCCTGGGCGGAACGTGAAGAACTCGCGGAAGATCTTCCGGTGCATCACCACACCGCTGATCAACGCGGCCAGCATGACCAATGCGGAGAAGCCGACGATCCAGATGCCCAGGTTCTTCCAGTCCAGGGTCAGGCCGTAGTGCAGTGGAAAGAAGAAGCCGCTGCCGATTTTCAAATGGTCGTCTGGCAGCACGCTGCCATCGCGCGGATCGATGGTGGCATAGGCCCAAATCAGCTCTTCCGGATCCTTGGCATTGGGTACCTGATAGCCGGCATACAGCGCCAGAACCGGATCACGGTGGGTTGTATATGCACTCCAGCTGGCGACCTTGTCGAAGTGCGTGGGCATCGGCCCGTTGACGCGCGGGCGCATCGCATCGATGGCTGCCGTGTTCGGCTGCATGCGCTCGAAGGCGGGCCGCAGCACCTTCTCGAAGGACGGCATCGGTTGCGCTTCGATGCGGGTGGCGGGGATCGCCCAACGGTCGATTTCACGATCGAAGACAGACAGCGCGCCGAAGAAGAACGCCGCCATCAGCACGAAGCCCAGCACCAAGCCGAACCAAGTGTGCAACCACGCCATTGCTTGCCGGAAACTATTGAACATGCGCTTCTCCGGTCATGCCAGCAGGGATTGGACCAATGATGCGGCGCCTGCCATCAGCAGCCCGCCGCCCAGCAGTACCACCCATACGCGCAGCAGGCGCTGGGTTGCGATGCTCCACAGGAATACCGTCACGTAGGCGATCAGGCCGATGAAGGCGCCAAGGAACTCGGCATCGTGGAAGTCCAGCTTGGCTGCGAACAACAGGCAGGTTGCCAATGCCACCGTGCCCCATGCGAAGACGTAGCCGCCGAACATGGCAGCCAGTACGCGCAGCACGATCTGGCGTCGTGAGCGGGAGGGCGTGGCGATGGTGGTTGGTTGGGACATGTTGGTGGTGGCGTCTCAGGTATCAGTTTCGTTGGAGCGTTGCTTGAGCCCCTCTCCCTCCGGGAGAGGGGTTGGGGAGAGGGCGAGGGTCGGGGTGAAGGTGAGGTTGTAGCGAAGTGCTACCCCACCTCCCGCCCGCTGGGCACCCTCTCCAATCACCGTCCTCAGAACCGCCAGTCAAAACTCAGCTGGTAGTTCCTCGGCGCACCGTAGTACCCAATTTGATAGAGGCTGTTGATGTACTTCTGATCGGTGAGATTGTTGATGTTGGCGCGGATCGTTGCGTTGGGCAGCACGTCCCAGGCGACGAAGGCGTTGAGCACCGCATAGCTGCTCTGGCGCACCACCATGTTGGTATAGCTTTCCTTGGTGGAGGTATTGCTCTGCCAGCGGCCGCCGAGGCCGAACGACAGCGCTTCGTAACTGGGCAGACGCGAGGTCAGCATCAGGTTGGCCGTACGTCGCGGCACCCAGGTGTAGGTGCTGCCACCGTCCTGGTTGCTCATTTTCAGCTGGGTGTAGCCGAATACCAGGTTGGTGTTGTCGCTGAGCTTGCCGGTGGCTTCGAACTCCACGCCCTTGGACTCCACGTCCACGCCGTAGTACCAGTAGTTGGCGGTGGCGAAGTCATAGCCGCCATAGGTGGACAGGTTTTCCTGCTTGGCCTTGAACAGCGCCAGCGTGGTCAGCAGGCGGCGGTCCAGCCATTCGGCCTTGATGCCGACTTCGTAGTTCACACCCTTGGTTGGGTCCAGGTAGACATGCTTGATGTCGTACTGGTCCTGCGGCTGGTAGATGTCGGAGTAGCTGACATAGCCAAGCACGCTGTCATTGAAGTCCCAGGTCAAGCCGGCATAAGGGCTGATATGGTCTTCGGTCTGGTTGAAGGGCACGCCGTTGTTGCCGTCGCGGTGGTACTCGGCCCAGTTGAAGCCGATCACCGACTTCAGGCGATCGGTGAAGCTCAGCCGGGTCGCACCATAGCCGCGCTTCAGGCGCTGGTTGGTCCAGTTGGATCTGGTACGCGGACCCCATTGCGGCTCGGCAATGGCGTTGCCTGCATAGGGGAAAGCGGGCAATGCGCCAAACGAAGGATCGCTGCTATCTACCGGGTGGTCCCAGGTGGTCTCTTCGCTCTTGGCGATGCTGAAACCGAACACGGCTTCCTGCTCGCGGCCGAACAATTGGAAACGACCATTCAAGGTGATATCGCCCAGGTGCGAGCTGCCCTGGTCGATGCCCTTGTACGACCAGCCAACCAGGCCTTCGGCGGTGAGCGGATCCAGTCCGGTGGTGGTGTAGGCGAAGAACAGCTGGTCATCGCTGCCACTCTTGCGGTAGTTGTACGAGGCCTTCACCTGCCAGTCCGCACCCAACTGGTGGGTGTATTCGGTGAAGGCGGTTTCGGTCTTGGTATCCCAGTAGGTCCAGTCCTGGGTGGTGGAGGCGCTGCGGCTCCAGGATGCCTGGCTACCATCAGCGTTGACGAAGGTCAGCGCGCCCCACATGTTCTGGTCGCTGTTGGCCTTCTGCCACGAATAACCCACGGTCAGCGTGCCGTTGTCGCCAATCTGGCCATCGACCACGCCGTAGAAGAAGTTGCGGTCGGTATTGAAGCCGCGCAGATAGGAGTCGGCGTCTTCATGTGCAGCCGCCACCCGTCCGGCCCAGCGGCCGTCCTCGGTGAATGGTGTGGCGTAGTCGATCTCGACGCGGCGTTTTCCCCACGAGCCAACACTGACGCCGAGCTGGCCCTTGGCCTCGTTGGTCGGCCGCTTGCGCACGTAGTTGATGGTGCCCGAGGCGTTGCCCACGCCGGTGAGCAGGCCATTGGCGCCGCGGATCACCTCGAGCTTTTCGTAGCCGAAGGCATCCATGGCGCCGGTGACGATGCCCCAGTCATTGGGCAGGCCGACGCCGTCGATCTGGGTGTTCTTGATGTCGAAACCGCGCGCCACGTAGTTGGTGCGGTTGGTTTCCCATTCCTCCACCTGGATGCCGGTGGCCAGGCGCAGCGCGTCGTTGATGTTGTCGATGCCGAACTGCTGCATCTGCTCACCGCTGACCAGGCTGATCGACTGCGGGGTTTCCTTGATATCCAGATCAAGGTTGGTGGCACCGTTGCTGACCCGGTTGGCGCGCTGCGATACCACGCGCACCGTATCCAGTTGGGTAGCGGTGTCATTTTCCGTGCCGGAGGCAGTTGCAGGTGCGTTCTGCGGCGCGGCCAGGGCGGAGCCGCAGCTACTGGCCAGAGCCAGGCAGATGGCGACCTTCAGACGATTGCCGACGCTGCGGAACGGGAACGATGAGCCAGCGGCTTGAGCCGGGCGGGCGAGGGGGCGACTGGGGTGCATGAGCGAGCCTGAACGTATTTAGATAACGGATTGACCACGGGCGGGGCGGTCCCGCTTCCGTTGCGGGTGGGAACTGCGCTCAAGCGGGCGGCGATGTTAGTGAGAAATTAAATGCGAATGATTCGCACTTTGCAACCTCTCGGGTAGTCAGCTTCTGTCGAAAAGCCGCCTAGGCCGGCGCGGCGAGCCGGCTTAGGCCGACAAAGCCGAGCCCGAATGGGGCTGATCCTCTCCGCTCTGGCGGCTCCTTGTATGCTTTGGCCGACGCCCGAGCCGAGGTGAAGATGTCCAACGCGCTTCATGCATATGTTGAACGTCGTGGTCTCATGCAACGCCTCGCCTGGGCACTGCTCTGGCTGGCCTTGGCGGCGCTGAGCCTGCATTTCCTGCTCGCCATCCATGGCCAATACCGGCACCTGGACCCCGAGCACTACACCATGTACTGGTCGCGGCGCGGCTGGTTGTGGCTGCACATAGCCGGTGGGGTGCTGGGCATCGTGCTCGGCCCGTTGCAGTTTCTGACCCGCTGGCCGCGTGCCTGGCCGCGCCTGCATCGCTGGTTGGGGCGCAGCTATATCAGCGGCATGTTGCTGGCCTGTGCAGCAGCGGTGGGGTTGATCGCTACCTCGCCGGCGCCTGCCTTGATCACCACGGCGTTTGCCGGCACGGCGCTGGCCTGGTTGCTGACCGCCTTGGTGGCGATGATCAGCATCCGTCGTGGTCACATCGCACGGCATCGCTGCTGGATGACGCGGGCCTATCTGGTCACGCTGGCGCCGGTGGTGTTCCGGCTGTTGCTGCCGGCGTGGATAGCGAGCGGGCGTGTGCCCAGCCCGGATGCCATCGCGCTGCTGTTGTGGAGCAGCTGGGTGTTGCCCCTGCTGCTGCATGGCCTGCTGTCGAGCGCGTGGACGCGGTGGCGGGGGCGAGTGTCGTCGATGGCAGCTCCGGCGGGGTGATGCTTCTCGCTGCCGGCGACAGGCACTGCGGCTGGTGGGCGATTCAACGCTCAGCGGGCGAGCGGGCAGCGCCACGTAGTATCGGAATGAAGCGCACCGCCATGCCAACCAGCAGGAAGGCCACCAGCATCGCCGCCGAGTTCGCCAGCACCTTGGCAAGACCAATCTTGGCGACATCGATGAAGTAGTACGGATACATGCCGGTCAGTTCGCCGCGGAGCAACGCGTAGATGAAGTAACCGATCGGATAGATGCACCATGCCAGCGGCGCGAGCACGCCAAGTCGGGTTCGGGGAGCAAACACCACCCAATAGCCAAGCGCGCAGAGTGGCACCACGTAGTGCAATAGGTAGTCTGCAACCAGCTGCAAACCCTGCGGACTCCAGGCATTGCGCAGCAGCACGTGGTAGCCCGCACCAACCATGACGATCGAGGTGATCGCACAGCCGAGTACCTCGGGTTTGGCGAAGAACTGGCCTGGACCTGCTGCCCCAGCGAAAAGCGGCAAGCTAGCTGCAAGCGCGACGAACAGATTGGTAAGCACCGTGAAATAGGCGAAGAAAGCGAGCGTGCCGTGGATGACGCCACGGCCGTTGGACAACGCCAGTTCGATCGACAGGTAGAGCTGCAGCAGCAGGGCCAACCATGCGACGGCCGCCAGCAATGCCAGCATCATTCTGTCGAGTGCATGCGGCTTCGTCTTCATCTGGTCTCCGATGGAGTTCAACTGCCTGGATGGGCAGAGTAGCGCAGTACCAACATCAGCCCGCAAGCAAGCGGCGTATCAGTCCGCAGCCACCAAAGCCCCTTTCCCTCAGGGGCTAGGTCAGGCTGCTTGCGAACCACTGGTTTGCAGCCTGATTTGGCGCCCTCGCGCTGGTCGCAAGGGCCGGGGCGCGGAGTGGGGGGAGAGGGTGACGCAAGTGGCGCTGCTGGCACGTGCGGGAAAGCTGCAATGCTCTGCTCCGTCTCCAGCAATGCCTTCACAACTCATCCCACCGGCAGGAACCGCGTCACCTTGTTTTTGAGCAACTGCACCAGTATCGGATCCATATAGTCGTAGTCATCCGGTATATCCAGGCAGATGACCCGCTTGCCATCCAGATGGACGCGGAACTTCTTCGACAGCTTGTTGCGATGGGCTTTCTCCATCACGAAGATCAGGTCCGCCCAAGCCAGCAGCTCTGGTGACACCGGCGTATTGGCATCATTTCCCAGTCCGGCTGATTGCGTTTCAATACCCGGCCAGTTGGCGAAGACCTGCTCTCCGGTAGGACTGCGCAGGCGGTTCTGGGTACAGATGAAAAGGACGTTGCATGGCATGACGGCTCCCTTGAAGTCTGGTGCTTGCTCAGGTGGAAAGTGTGTGGGGTGCGGCTCGACTGCCGCGGCGCAGGAGCATTGCAGTGAACACGGCAACCGCCAGCAGCGGCCAACCGAAGAACAATCCCCGGAAAAGCAGTGAGCCGTTCACAAGCCCGATCAGAACCAATGAAACCAGGCTGCCACAGCCGAAACCTATCCAGATAAATGTGCTGTTGAAGGTGTGCTGGTCAGTGCCAAGCACGAAATAGGCACGCCACAACGCGACGATGCCGAGCCAGCCGCCGACCAGGCAGCTCAGTACCAATACGGCATTGCCCTGATGTTCCTGACGTTGGATCGAGTCCAGTGCGAACATCAGGCCCAACGCGCTGTAGAACAACGCCACCAACGTACTTGGCAGGATCACTACGAAGCCGATCAGGTGGGCTAGAAAATTCGTTCGCATGTGATCCTTCACGGTGGAGTGCAGACTGCGCCGCAGGCAGTTTAATGGCGAGATTGGCAGCGCGTGGTCGACGCAACCGCCGCAAGCCTGTGCGGAGTCCTGCAAAAGCGCGATCAGCGGGTATCCGTTTCCACCACCACCGCAGTTCCGTAGCAGAGCACTTCGGTGAGCCCCGTCATCAGCTCGGTGGCGTCATAGCGCACGCCGATGATTGCATTGGCGCCAAGCTGGCGGGCGTGGGTGACCATGTCACGGTAGGTTTCATCGCGGGCCTGTTCGCACAGCTCCGTGTAGATGGTGATGTTGCCGCCGAAGATGGTCTGCAAGCCGCCCAGAAAATTGCCAACGATGGAGCGCGAGCGCACGGTGATGCCGCGGACCAGGCCCAGGTTGCGCACGGCGCGATAGCCCGGCAGTTCCAGGGCAGTAGTGATCATCGCGTCGTTGAGCAGAGCGGGTGCCGTGCGGCTGGAGGAGGTGTTGTAAGGGTCGGTCATGGTGGGTGCCGGTGAGGCGCATCAGGAATTCGAGTATGCGTGCATTCCAGTGCCTGGCACCATCGCCCACGGCGCAAGGCAGGTGGGAGCCGGCCCGCGGAGCGGGCCGGGAGTATGAAAATCAGGCGGACCTAACCAGCGCTGCCGTTGCTTTGCGTACCACTGGCAACAGCAACAACAGGATGGGGAAGGCGACCAGCCACGAGATGCCCCAGGCAGCGAGCCACTTGGAGCCGAGTTGCGGCGACATGCCGATGCTCTTCAAGGTGCTGATCAAGGAGACGACGCAGGTCATCAGGATGGACAGCAGCAAGGGCATGATCAAGGCGCCATAGCGCATGGGAAGCTTGGGGATGCCAAATGCGATGGTGGTTTTGTTTGTAGCGTTCACGGTGATCTCCTGGATCCGGTCAAGCAATGGCGCCTATCACCCACGGGAGGGCGAACAGCCCCGGCAATGCCGGAGTTGATGGGCGCGTTGGTTGACGTGAACGCTTACGGCCATCGCGGGAACCGCGAGGACGCGCGAATGGTAGAAGTTGAGGTCGCGTCTGGCAAGCGTCGGCACGCCATCGCCAGCCTGGCTGTCAACGGTGTTTGGTGCGTGGCTGGTGCAGGCCGGTGATCCGGGTAACACGGCCGATGGCGACCCTGCGCGGACCTTCATGGCAGTAGAAGCGGGTACCCACCTCGATGCGTTTGCGATGGATGCTTGCGCGCATCTCGTCGACCACCACCATCATTCGAGCAGGCATTTCGATACCCAAGGGCAGTGCCTGGTCCACCGGCAGGCTGTCGCCGTCAACGGTGTGGAAGTCTGGCCAGATCATGTAGAGCTGGTCGTTGCAATCATCTTCGGCATACGAAAAGTCCCAGCGGATGCCATTGAATGGTGACGTCCTGCGTCCGCCTTCGGTCGGGGTAAGGATTCGGATGCTCGCTTCGAAGTCGTCCTCCATGGGGTAAAGCCGTTCCATCGCTATCGGTTCCTGACGTCACAGAACGGTGTCGAAAGTATCACTAGTGCTGTCCTGCCTCTGATCTTGCCGCTGTTCATTGCCCCACCATTTCGCGCAGTTCAATCACCCGGCCAATGTTCAGCTGCATCGGGCAGAACGAGTACATGGGCGAGCCCACGTACGAGCCAGCCAGCTCGCAGTGCAGGTCACGGTAAACAAGCCATGACTTCTGTGCGCGCTCAAGCTTAGCTGCATCATCTGCGTTCTCTGCCAGCAGCCTGCTGTAGAGGGCGCGGTACAGGCGCGTCATCTCTGCCTTGGCTCCATCCGAAGCGGCGGTGGAGCATGCTTCGACCGTGCCGTTGTTTATCCCGCCGGCCTTGGCAAGGCAGTCGCTGTAGACCTGTTGGTGATCCAGCGGGGTTTCTGCAGCTGCTGCAGCAAGGCTTGGTAGCAACAAGAGGACGAGGATAAGACATCGCATCGTGCATAACCTGTGGGTCGGCGGCTGCAGCAGCCTTGGTGGTCGTGTTCCGCCAGCTGCGGCATGCCGTGGATCAGCGACGTGTGAGTTCCTGCCCATCGACCGTCATCTTCCAGCTGCCTTCCACTTGATGCGGTGGCGCCGACACGACGAAGCGGGTGGTCAACGGCCCAACCCCGACGATGAAGTCATCGCCTTCATAGGCCTTGATCGGTGCATCCAGTGACTTGCTGGTGGATGGGCTGGGTTTGTGTTTGTAGACAACGCGCCCGCTTGCGTCGATAAGCAGAAAGGTGGTGGTCGATTCCCAGGTGCCAACATAGTCCTGCTTGTCTGCAGGCACGGGCTTGCCGCAGGCGGCCAGCAGGCATGTGAACAGCAAACCAAGCAGGGCGTTGCGGCCGCGGCGCAGCAAGGGCTGCGGCCGCATCGTGCTATGGGCGGCGGCGTGTGAGTTGGTGCCTCGCATTCTGGCGTCCTGTCTTTGAGCGGCTGATCGGGTTGTAGAAACTGGCATCAATCTGCCAACGAATGGCTTGGGCAGCAAGCTAGCGCAGTCTGGACTTCTTCGAGGACTCCAACGCGAAGGTAGCTCGCCAACCGCGATGGAAACGGCTTGATATGTCCGCTATTCATCCTGGTGCAGGTGCCCTCGGTACAGCCTCACTGCGTTGCCGAGAACGACGCGTGATAGGCGACCGATCCCTGTGGCATCGCCGCGCCGAATGAAAGCGCCTGAAAATATTCGGCAGGCACACCGGGAAGTGTGAGCGCGGCGTTCGCTTCGAATCCAAACCGCGCGTAGTAGGCCGGCTCGCCCAGCACCACGCAGCCGGCAGCGCCGAGCGCACGAAGATGGTTGAGCGTTTCTTCGATCAGTTGCGTGCCGATGCCTTGACCTTGCAACGGCGGCACGACCGACACCGGTCCGAGCCCATACCAGCCGATGTCGACGTCATCGATGGTTACCGGCGAGGCGGCAACGTGGCCAACGACTGCGCCGGACTGCTCCGCAACCAGGGAGACAGCAAGCTGCCCAGAGCGGCGCAATGCAGCCACGATGAACTGTTCGGTGTGACTGCTGTGCTCAGCTTTGGCGAAGGCGGCGACCGTCACTGCGTCGATGGCTGCGATGTCGGCGGGTGTTTCCTGGCGGATCTGGATATTCATGGGATCAGGATGTGGCGTCTACAGGGACTGACTCGGATGCGGAAGCATATCGGTTTGGCTGTACGACCCCACTCACTTGCAGCCAAGGGTGACGATGGGTTCAAGGTAGGCAGGGAGCGTGCCGGCGTTATCCATGGCCGCAAGCGCATCAAAGCGGGGGATGCGCGCGGCCGGGTCGGTGGCCAGCAAAGCCTTGTAGGCCTTGAGCATGCTACGCATGCCTGCAAGCTGCGAGGGTTGCAGCGCGCCTTTCTGCGATGGGTTGGCGATCTGGAAGGCGGCGCTGCCGAAGATGAACTGCGCCAACAACTCTGGACCATTCGGGACGCCATTGGCGGGTACTGGCGTCAGTACATCCGGGCAGACGTAGTCCACCGCGTCCTTGGTGCTGTCTTCCCATTCAAGCAGCAGGGCGCGGATGCTGGTCGCCTCCGGGTGTCGTGGCTGCGCTTCCAGCAGGGCGGTCAGGCCCACAACCTGGGAGCTGTCGACTTTCAGTGCGCCGTCGTCCTTGGCGACACTGCCAAGGGGGAGAAGCAGCGAGAGCGCGAGCACCTGCCTGGGGAATCGCATTGCATTGCCTCCTGGAACGACAACGGCTTGCTACTGCCGACAGAACCCGGAACGCCCCGTGAGGGGCAGAGGAACGACCCCATTGATCATTGAACGAGATGGGGAGCTGCTCAATCAATCCTTCAGGGTGAACGAAAGCAGCTTCGCGCATCTGCTGTGCATGCACTGTGCTTTTGTCCGTGCCAGGCACCGCAGGCGGGTGCTGCCGTTGGCAGCAGCTCGTCCACCGTCGCCAAATGGGGCGCCGTACGCTGCTACCTGCAGGCGGCGCTGACCTGCTGGTCCAGGTTGGCACGCATATCGGCCGTCGCCTGTGCGCCCGCCGCAGCCAGCGCGGCGGTGCGCATTGCCTTGGCACCATCACAGCTCTCGTTAGCTGCGGTGGTCGTATAGCGGACCTGGGCACGTCGCTGGCCAGGTCCGACCGGCGCAGTGGATAGTGCTTGGGTGGGGTTGGACGTTGAAGGCGATGCATAGCGGCGCAGGGAGGTTTCTCCCTCGCGGCACGGAATGGACTGGTAAGTGGTTGCACCCTCCGGGCTGCTGCACTTGTACACGGCTTGGGCATGCGCCGTGGGCAGGGTGAACCAAAGCGTGGCGGATGTGAGCAGAGCGAGACAGACCGGTTTCATTGACGCTCCATACGACAAGCTGAATAGGGGGCGACGATTATGTCCGGTTGCGGAAAGCGAATCTGGAACCACTCCGCCTTTTTGGAAAGGCGGGGCGGACGGATCAGGGCATTCCTGCTACTTGTGGACAAGGACGCATGCGCGGGGGACTCTGCGTGGGCTCAGTTCGCGGCTGAAGGCGGCGCCGATATTACGTTGTCGATCCAATCAGCGTAGTGGCTGATGCGGACATTGCAGGCGACCTGACCATAGCGTCCGGGCCGTGCGGTCAGCACGTTGCCCTGCACAACCTTCCAGGAGCCCAACCCGGCGAGCAACCACTGATCACCTCTCCGTATCAACGCAGGGCCGCCGCTGTCCCCGTTCCCGAGCACGCCTTCCAGTGGCAAGGCCGAAGCTGGTGCATCGAACACGTAGCAGAGCCAGCGGTCATACGCGCTGCTTGCTTTGTTGAAGGCGCGGCGCAGTTCGGTGCGGTTGGGGCCACTGGGGTCGTGGCCGATGTCACCGGTGCCGGTAGCCCCTTTGCCGATCAGTTTGATGATCTGGCCAGCCTCATCGTCGCGCTGGTAGCGCGCCACCGGTGCCACGTCAGTCACCGGTTGGCTTAGCTTGATCAACGCGATGTCGTCCGATGACGCCAGAAACACCACGATCAACATTGCCTCGCCGCTGGCCGTGGCCTGGTCGATAAGCGTCTGTGGCAGCGTCCTGTAACCCGGGTGGATGATGACGCGCTCAACCTCTCGGGGCAGCCCATTGATGACCACCTGCTTGAGTTCGGCATGTTGCGGCAAGGTGTGTGCGGCAGTGACGGCCCACTGCGGAGCAATCAAACTGCCATGGCCCTCGCCGGGCATGTCGACCAGCGCGGGGAACTCGCTGCTGGGAATCCGGTACCCGGCGTCATCAACATCGTGGCGGATGACGATGGCTGCAGCGGGCAAGGACCCAGCCAGCAGCAGTGCGAACAACAGGAATCGTTTCATCTTGGATCAGGCTCGGTGACTGGAGATTACTTCGGCAAGACAGACCAGCCGGACATTGTGCGCCCATCGATACGTCGTCGCCGCTACAAGAAGCGAAATCTGCGTGGCGATTTCAGGTGAGTAGCCAGCTGGGTTCTGCGTGGTCCTGGTTCCGGTCGAGCAGGGCGCCGTTCCGGCGGCCTATTCTTTGGAATCATCGGTTGCGGATTGTTGGTGCAGGTGTCGTGCGGCCTTGCCAAGCGAATAGGCCGTTGCCATCTGGAAAATCAGAAATGCAGCCAGCGCCAGGAGCACCAGGATCAGGATAGCTGGAGGGATGGGATGCCCGGTCAGTACAGATCCAACGATGATGAGGCCAGTGCTGATGCCGATGTACAGGATGGAGTTGGCTTTGCGTCGCATGCGGGCGATCAACCTGTTTCTTTCGGCTTCCTTTGCAGCAGAGATATCGTTTTCCATGTTTTTACACTCCTTGTAGGTTCTCAACGCTTGGGGGGATATCGCGACAATCCTGTTTGTCAGGCCGGGAACTCATTGAAGCGACTGAGCTTTCCGTCCGGATTGTGCGGATAGTGAAGCGACGCTGTCGCGTACTCTCGATTCTGTAAAAGAAAGCTGCCCAGATGCTTTGACTCTATCGAGACGCGTGGTCACCGGCAGTCCTTTCCCGCGCCGCGATCCTCTCAACCAGCGTATCGATCGCCGTCTCCATGGCGCGAGCGGTCTGGTCACCACTCTGGTTGGTGATGACGAAGATGCCAAGGTCATACTTCGGGATGATGTAGATATAGCATTGCGAACGGGGTACACCACCATGATGGGCATAGTAAGTGCCTTTCAAGCGGTCGCCGCTGACGATGTTCCAGAAATAGCCGATGCTGAACTCTGGATCGAAGTTGACCAGCGTACGATGGGATTCCTCCACTACGGGTCCGTTGGCCAGTTGGAATCTCAGGTACTTCACCATTTCCGGAACGGTCGCTTTCACGTTTCCGGATGCACCCCATGGCAGCTGCGGCATCGGCGTGGTCGGCACCGGGTTGTCACTGTGATAGCCGGGTGCAAGCCGGCTGGCGTCAGTGTCGTCAAGCCGGATTCTGACATCACTCATCGCCGCAGAATCTTGCAGGAACCCGCGCAGTAGCGACTCGTAGTCGCGCTTGTAGACGACTTCCAGGATATGCGCCACCAGTTCGGTTCCGGTGCTGGAATACGCATATTCCTTTCCAGGAGCGCGGCCAATTTCGACGGCATGCAGGTCCCTGAAGAAGTCAGCCTTACCGTAATTCGCATAGATGGCGTTGAGCTCGCCGGGCGTACGCTGATCGGTGAAGTCGGCCAGGACGGTGTTGGTGCGCTCTGGCAGCATGTTCGGCAAGCCGCTGGTATGCGACAGCAGATGGCGGACACGGATGGGTTCGTCCTTGTATCGCAGGTTCGGATAGTCACTTTGCAGATACATCCGGATATCGTCATCCAAGCTGAGCCTGCGCTCCAGAACAGCGTTCGCCATCAGCGTCCCGGCCAGCGTCTTGCTCAAGGAGCCGATTTCGTAGAGCGTCGCATCGGTTGGAGGCCCAGGTTTGCTGGCTTCCATATCGCCGCGATGACGGATGATCTCTTCGCCCCGATATACAACTGCGATCGAGGTCGAATGGAGCAGGGGCTGTTCGATCAGCGTTGCGGCAACCTCGTCGATGTCTGTTCCAAGATCTTTCGTCGGGGCCGCCGTTCCGGTGCAGCCCGAGACCAAGAGTGCCGCGGACAGCGCGGCGCAGTTGAACCACGCCAAATTTCGAACAAACATCGAAGTCGCTTGCATGCGTCGGTGCTTTCAGAAGAGGTTTGAAAAGGGGGTTACGGTAGCCGAGTGCCGAGTGGATAGAAGGCTTCAGTGGTTCTGGATCTATAGACGCCATCTTCCTGGTACATCAACTGGGCGCCGCCCCATAGTGTGTCCGGGAACTTCGTAAGTTGTTCTATCTGTGCATTGATGTGCGGGAAGGTGATCAGCTCCATTGCCGCGTTTGTGCTCAACCACCTGATCTCGTCAATTATTTCTGGTGCTTTTGCCTCGCCGCTTTCAACCCTGGCGGAGTACACGAGCCTCGTTGAGATCTCATTGTTCTGATCAGTTTTCAGGGTGAACACTCCTCTCAAGCTTGGAGTGGAAATCTTCAGTCCATAGCTGCCCGCGAGCTCATCAAGTCCTTCCTTGATGGTTAGACGGTTGTCTTGATACCAGCCGGGCGTTACCCAGCGGGTTGAGTTCTTGACTTTGACAACCATCAATTCATTTTTCTCGTTGAAAACAAGCAAACGATGGAAGGTGGATGGCTTGGACTCTTCTTGGGCGAAAACTGGCTGGGAGAAAAGTGCAAGAAGTAACATTAGCAATTTCTTCAAAGTAGCCTCCATGTATGTTCTGCGGCACAACGTTGGGACTACGCCGGTCTGGGTAGCGTATTTGGCTTGAGTGAACTGTTTAGCGGTTGCGGTCACTGATTGGCTCGCCGACAAATATTGCCTCGCTTGTGCCCCCCAGCGCGAGGTGATCATGCCACAGCTTGGGGCCAGCGCTTGCGCGGGAAATCTTGTCGAGCGCTGCCGCCTGAGCGCGATGAAATGGTTGCGGGAAGGCAGTGAAGCGCTATCCGCAGCAGCGAGCTTGCCCATGCCAGAAGCAGTCGGCGCCGCTGCCCGGATCAGAGTGGCGACTTATCGAAGATGCGTCGAAAGAAGAAGGACAGCTAACTGAGGACACCGCCACCTCAAGCTGGGCCGGGAATCATCTTCGGCTTGAATGAACTGTCAGGCCCCCGCCGCACGCCACACCAAATAGGCTGTTGTTGATGCCACCGCCAGTGTGCAAAAACCGATCACACACGCTGCGTCAGCTGAAATGTTCCGAGGTAGTGGTCGCCCGGAATGACACTTGGACTTCATTCGGCGCTTGAAGTCCCAAGGTTCGACACTGTAGTAGCCAAGCGAGAACACTGGGACGACGATCCGGCCAATAATGTAACCGAGACCATACAGCACGACCTCGAAGGCACCACGGAAGATGATCTCTGTGAGCAGGGTTGCGGGCATGTTTTGGGGCTCAACACCTGGGTTAAGCCGCGCCGCGAAGCGGCGCTGGCTTGAATGAACTGTCAGCTCCCTGCCGGGGCCGCCCTTACTATTCCGAAGATCGCACGGAAGCGCTCTCCAAGGGTTTCTTCCTTGAAGTCTTTGAACTCACCGGCGTCAAAGAAGACACCATGACAGAAGCCGCACGACTCATACGAGATATGCGGTTGCCCTGCCACCACCATGCCAAACAGCTGTTGCTGGTCCTTGGGGCACTTGCCTGTTCCGGTGTTGGACGGAACTGCGGTCTTGGGCGAGTAGTCGATCCGCTTGGAGCCACTGAGCTGTTTGAGTTCCTCATGCTCGAAGGCGTCAAACCATAGACCGCCGCAGCCGGAACACCGATCGATCTCCACGTTCTCGTGAACAATCGGCTTTAATTCTGAGTCGCACTTCGGACACTTCATTTGAGTTGCTCCATGAGGGAAAGTTTGGGAATCAGACCGGGCGTGAGGCGGCTTCGGCTTGCTTGAACTGTTGGATCACATCTCTCCGAAGAACGATGAGATGTCGAAATAGATGCGGCGGGTCTCGCCTGTGGGCAGCTGGATTTCAATGAGGTCCATTGGGGACGGCCTTATGAGTAGCGATTGGGACTCAATCGTTGCTCCAGGGTAGTTCCGACCGATCCAGGCCTTTTCCTCTCCAATGCTCGATACTTTGACTGCGGTCTTGGTGGTTAGGCCGTCGGCACTGAAGCTCGAGGCAACGCCGCGATTGACCGATGTCGAGTTACAGCCGGCGAGCAGAAGCGAAAGCATTGCGATGACGAGTACGCGATTCACGAATCCCTCCATGTGATCCAACTCTGGAACTGGGCCGACCCGCGCAGCGGGTTCGGATTGAGTGAACTGTTAGGCCCCAAACCGCTGCACTAGAGACTTGCATGCTGGCAGTGCGCGCGGTGTTGCCCATAGGATTGCAGATTGTATCTCTGGCTCCAGTCTTGCCAATGCGTCTGGCGCCCAATGCTTCCGGGAAGCTCCAACTGGCAGGGCGTCAATCTCTGACGAGATCATGGCAAAGGCCAAGAAATCTGGATCGGACTCATCTACCTCAATCTCGCAGCAGAGAGCGGCGAGACAATGGCACCCTTCCAGGATAGGAATCTCGCCAGATATGACCCCGGCCGCTATCTTGGCTGCTTCTTGACGAGCGGACTGTACGTATTTTTCGTGTGTCATGTGCTCAGCCATTGGGGCTCAACTCTGGAATTGAACCGGGTCGCGTAGCGGCGTCGGCTTGAAAGAACTATTAGGTATGAGCTACTGCCACGCCAAGGCTTCGGCGTTGCCTGTTGCCTTGTCAACCGTTACGGTGAATCCCTTGCAGTCAAAAGTCCATTTTTCGCTACAAGTTGAGTAGTCGAATGACCAGACAGAGTTCATTGGGTCAGCGAATCCGGACGGGCCGGTGTTGGTTGGCTCCCCAAATTTGCTCAAGTCATATCCCACTCTAGTTGCTTCGGCATTGGCGATAAGTACCGCGTCATGGCGAGAATCCAGCCAGGCGACGTGCTTGTCTGCGGGAGCACTGTTGGCCGCGCAACCTGCAGTAATTAGCATGGTGGACGTGGCAATAGTCAGCAATGCTGCTCTCATGTCCGACTCCGGGATTGAGCCGACTCGCGGAGCGAGTTTGGCTTGAAAGAACTGTTAGGTCTCGCTTGGCGTGGCAAGGTAGACGCAGAGGCTTGATGCTCCTGCGACAAGCTCAACTATCACAGAGTGCTGGCTGTCTGGATCGGTGAACTCAAGCCGGGCTCCATCCGTATACCCCTGCTGATTGGTCATGAGCCAAGTCCACTGCAATGGTTTGCCGATGCAAGAGGTCCATGGAGCATTTATGGTTTGGCGGGAGGGGTCTGAGTATGAGCCGGAACTTACCGCAATTGTGTCGTCGTCAGCTACGGCAGAAAATGAGATCGTAAGCGTGTCGAATTGCAGCTCTACAGCCATGATGGGCGGATAGCTGGGATCAAGCAGGATCTCCCGAACTTGTCGGAGATTGCCTCTGTAATAGCAAGCATTTCTGAGTAGTTCGAGTATGCGGCTGGTGGACTAACTCTGGAATTTTGCCGACCCGCAAAGCGGGTTCGGTTTGAGTGAATTTTTAGGCCGCGTGCCAATCACTGCAGTCAGCCCGATTTGTATACCCGGCCGTTGCTCGAAGTGATAACTGGTTGGGTGTGCAAAAGAATAGCCGGTCTTGTCCCAAGGGGCCGGAGTCGCGTACAGGAACAGTGACGTCACGTCCTTGCCAGAGAATCCGTGCTTTTCAAGTAGCGCTCTAGCGGTGACCTGAAGGGTCGTTGGTGCCAAGCGAAGGGGCTCAAACTCTCTGGCGTTTGGTGGGTAGGGCGCCATGGCCAGTAGATAATTTTCTGTGGCGTCTGCACCTGCTGAACGAAGTGCTTGGGCTAGATGGGGAGAGGTGTAGCTAAGGTCACTGCCAGCATGATGTGCAAGGTTGTGAGCTACACCTGCGAGTGTGGATATCTTGCTCATAGTGGCCTAGCTCCGGAATTTAGCAGACCCGCGAAGCGGGTTCGGCTTGAACACAATTCTAGGCGCGACACCGCTGTTGGCTGTGAATTCAAAGTCCCCAGATTGCATCTCGAAGCGCCTCCCATAGATCCTTAAGTTTCTTTCGACTTCCCATGAAGAAAAGGACTCGTACCAGCTGTATCAGGGCGGCGACTAGAAGAGCAAGGAATCCAATCAGTCCAATTGTGTCCCTGAATAAGATTCCTGCGATAGCGAGGATGACAAGTGCCGCCAGAACGGCTAAATCGGACTTCCGCATTTCTCTATTCGTAGCCGCGGTCATTGCGCTTAACCCCGGAATTAAGCCGACTCGCGAAGCGAGTTCGGCTTGAATGAACTGTTAGCGCCAAACCGGTCGTCAACAGCCGAAAAGTACGACAGGGCCAAGATCGCTCCCCAGATGGTTGTGGAGGCTTCAAACAAAGCTGCCTCCAACCCAGAAGACAAGGGCGCCCCCATGAGCGGATAGATCAGGAAGCCCGCAAGCGTTGAGTACAAAGAGAGCGAGCGTGCCCAGCGCTTGAAGAAGAACAATCCCACGAACCCGACCAGCCAAGTTATGACCAAGCCGCCAAAGACGAGCCCCATAAGCCAAATGTTACTCATGAGCCAAGTTGCCGGCTCATTGTCATAGGCCAGTTGGAGGGTCTCAGAATGGTTCGGGAATAACCCAGCAACGATCGCCGTTACCGTTAGGGCGAGGTATGTCCAGAGCAGTTTTAGGTAGCGAGAGTCTGTCATTTGAGCACTAGCTCCGGAATTAAGCCGCGCCGCGTAGCGGCGTCGGCTTGAATGAATTGTTAGACGATGGCCAGGGACTCATCGGCTGCAATGTCACCGTATTCTGGTTGCCACGGAAAGCGATGGTGTCGATCCGGAAGGAACATGACCACAGCACTAAATGGCTTGTCTTGGTAGTAGCGAAGAGCCGTACCCAAGTACTCCCCGAAACAATCAGGGCGCACAGGCTTGAAGACAACCTTGTAGCCACCCGCAAGAACGTCCGGATCCTCAACATTGGGGCAGATTGTGTGGCCGCCGCGGAGTAGTTGAGCGCACTCATTGAGCAGCGCATGAGCCTTCTCTTGCTCCAGGCCAAAAACTAGAACCTCTGGCGCCCCGAAAGACTTCGCAAAGCCAATCGAGTAGCTGAACTTGTCGTGGGCTTCTTGGGTGGGGAAGATATGGAGGCAGTGCCACCCGTACTCCCGAATGTTGTCCGAGATTCTTTGGTTCTGAGTGGCGAGATCTTGATCCATCGTCTAACTCTGGAATTAAGCCGCGCCGCGAAGCGGCGTCGGCTTGAATGAACTGTTAGGCCCGAACCGAGGCATCAGGATGCAGGGCCACGTATGCATCTAGTCGTGAGGCTAGATTGCCTTTGTACTCATAAAACTCAGTGTCAAGGCGATCCATCTCGGCCTGGTACTCGGGATTGCCTGAGAATCCCTCATGCTGCGACCATCGTTCTGC
Source organism: Stenotrophomonas sp. STEN020 (assembly GCF_056760195.1). Classification (NCBI taxonomy): domain Bacteria; kingdom Pseudomonadati; phylum Pseudomonadota; class Gammaproteobacteria; order Lysobacterales; family Lysobacteraceae; genus Stenotrophomonas; species Stenotrophomonas sp. STEN020. The sequence goes on along the minus strand of NZ_JBRREI010000054.1, from coordinate 862 downwards.
CCGGTTCCGAGAGGGTGATGAGCTGGGAAACCAAAAAATTGCGCGTGCTAGGAGTCTGTGGGAATGGGTTGCGCCGACAACCTCAAGGTGCCCAAGGATCTCTTGGCAATGGTTGCCGAGAGAATTTGTGAAGAGCTGGTCAAAGCCGCCGTTGTGTACCTCTCCGTCAAGGCGCCAGAGTAAGTAGACGAGACGTGCCTCCGTCGAAAGCCGGTCAATGTGCTCCGTGACCCGGTCACCCTTATCAAAGACTGTGTTCAGTGCGGCACCGAAGATCTGATATGCCGGCTCATCGCTCTTGAGTGCATCAGAGAATCGCATCGCTTCCCTTAGGGCCTAACTCTGGAATTAAGCCGACCCGCGCAGCGGGTTCGGCTTGAATGAATGGTTAGACGTGCTTACGCAGACCAGCAGTACAGCGGACTGCCAAACACGCCATGTGCCCCAAGATTGCTCGGCTCCTTGCCCCAAAAGCAATAGAACCTATCTTGCTCTGGTTGGTAGACAAGCCAGTAGCCCGCGTTATGGGCAATGCACTGGCCAGAAATTTTGCTGCCGATAGCCGTATCAGGAAAGCCAGGTTCTTGCACGAGGGCACTCACCTGGAATGGCTCACAAAGATGCCGGCGGATACTGTCCGCCAGGCCCGCGTAATAGGCGGAAGCATCCACTCCGGAATTGACGTACACATCCGAAGTGTCGGACAGGGCCGACTCAAATCTGGCAATTGGCGATGCTGTCTCTTGCACGTCTAACTCTGGAATTAAGCCGCGTCGCGTAGCGGCGTCGGCTTGAATGAATTGTTAGGCACCACCAGCGGCTGTCTAGCCACCGGTCTTGCCCACCCAGCCCGCCTCAACAG